>JAUVSF010000258.1 GCA_030597245.1 Acidobacteriota bacterium | reverse complement strand
AAGTCTCCTCACCTGGTCTCATCGGCTGCTCCTCGAGTGTATCCGCAGGAATATCGTAAAGTCGACCGTCGTCGTAGAGTTTCCAGCGACGGTCACGTGCGAAACGAGACTTTTCCCAGGATCCCCATTCGGGGTCATAGTGGCAGAACACCCATTCCCGGGGATCTCCCGTCTGTCCTTTAAGCTGCGGCAGGAAACTTCTGCCGTCTACTTTCATCCCGGGTAAAGCGGCCGCACCTGAGAGTTCGAGCAAGGTAGGAAGGAAGTCCGTAGTGTCTACCAGGTCATCGCGGATTTGTCCTCCCGGAATCGTACCCGGCCAGTTGGCGACCAGTGGAACTCGGGTGCCTGCATCGGTTGGGGTGCCCTTTCCACCCTGAATGAGCCGATCGCCGATTCGGGATGTGATGGAACGATGCGTTCCGTTGTCACCCAAAAAGAGGATGAGCGTATTATCTCGAAGGCCCAACCGATCCAGTTCATCGGCGATCCGCCCGACCAGTTTGTCCATGTAGGCGACCATGTCGGCAAAGAACCTGGGGTCCCGCTGTTTTCGGTTTCCGGACCACTCCGGACTCAGAGGAGTGGGCACAAACGGAGCGTGAGTCAAGATCATGGGGTAGTAGACCAGGAAGGGTTGTTCTCGGTTTCGAGACAAGAAATCGCAGAGGTAATCAACGCATACGTCAGGGCCATAACGGCCCTCGAATAGTTCGGGTTTCCGCTGGTTCCGATACAGCAGTGGGTCGGCATACCTTTCGCCTCTCTCCTCGCTCTGCCAAAGGCAATACTCGTCGAACCCGGCCTCCTCGGGATAGACCCCAAGACCCCGCTTTCCCCGGGCATTGTTGTAGCCCCACAGCTGCCACTTGCCCACCACACACGTGGCATAGCCTGCCTGTTTCAGAGAGTGGGCAAATGTCTTCTCACCGGGGGACAAAATCCCAAATCCATGGTAATTTCGAAAGTTGTACTGGCCGGTCATGATCTGAACCCGAGTGGGAGTACACAGGGGTTGCGAATAGAAGTGATCAAACCGCGCTCCTGTGGCCGCGAGCTGGTCAATTCGTGGAGTCATGTAGGAAGTGCTGCCGTAACAACTCAGGCCCTCATAACCCAGATCATCTGCCATGATCAGGACAATGTTGGGGAGTTTCCCCGTATCGACCCGAGAGGCCTTTAACAAGCCGGAAGTGGTCGATATCAATATCGCAGCGAGAAAGGCTCGTCGAACTAAAGTACCCATGGTGTTTGGCCTTCCAGAGGGTCGTCCTCTTCAGGGCCAGTGTAATCGGACGCTAAACAGGACACAAGCGCGGGACATTTACGATTTACGATTGGCGAGTGTCGCGTACAGTCAAGACATAAGTACCCATGTATTGAACGTGCACCTCGAGCCCCCTCCGGTCGTTCGCACTTCGCCCAGCTCCCAGCCCCTTCGGTCGTTCGTCGTTCGCACTTCGACAAGGCCCCCGGCCCCGTCCGGTCGTTCGTCGTTCGCACTTCGTCGTTCGCACTTCGACAAGGCCCCCGGCCCCGTCCGGTCGTTCGTCGTTCGCACTTCGTTGTTCGCACTTCGATAAGGCCCCAAGCCCCAAGCCCATCCGGTCGTTCGCACTTCGTCGTTCGCACTTCGACAAGCCCCGAGGCTCCGGGACTCGCGACCAATTGCGAACAGGGGACGAAAAGGGGACAGTCTTGTTCTCACTACACAGATCGATAATGCTCCCCAATTCATTTCGCTCTCCTCCAAGTTCGTTCAGAAGGCTGGACTTCGTCCGTCTGGCTTCGATACTCTGCCATTTGTGAACCATGATTGATCGATCGACCACCTTTTTCCTCTTGTTATTAGTTCTCGCCGCCTCCTGCGGCCCTACCGAACCTCAGGTCGAAACCGTAGACCTGTTGCGCGATGAGGCTGTGAGCCGACTTGCACAGATTTCGGGGCGGATCGGGTTGCCCGGCCTTGAAGAACCGGTCGAGGTTTTACGCGATCAGTGGGGTGTAGCACATATTTATGCCAGGACTCAGCACGATCTGTTTTTCGCCCAGGGGTTTGTGGCGGCTCAGGACCGTCTCTACCAGATTGAAATCTGGCGCCGCACGGGGACTGGAGAGTTGGCGGAGGTTTTCGGTCCTGAGTTCGTCGAGCGCGATCGTATGGCTCGACTCGTCCGCTATCGAGGGGACATGGAATCTGAGTGGACAAGTTACTCGCCCGATACCGAGGCCATTGCGACAGCCTTCGCCAAAGGTGTGAATGCATATGTCGAGAGTGCTGGGGACAAGTTGCCGATCGAGTTTGCGTTGCTCGATTTCAAGCCGGGACAGTGGGAGCCCGAACACTGTATTCTACGGATAGCGGGACTTATGATGACCCGCAATGCCCGGCAAGAAGTGGCGCGCGCGGAGCTGCTGACAAAGCTGGGTCCCGAAATCACCGAGAAGTATCTTCCGACTGATCCTGTGCGTAAGCTTCGCCCTGACGATAGGGTTAGCCTGAAGGGCATCGACTACAGGGTGATTGAGACCTACCGCCATGCCACTGAGATTCCAAGTCTACATTCGCAGGACGCCTCCAATAACTGGGTGGTGGACGGCGAGTTGAGTGCCGGCGGGCGGCCGCTGCTCGCAAGCGATCCTCACCGCTCTGTGACCATGCCTTCACTGCGCTACCTGGTTCATCTTGTCGGTCCGGGGTGGAATGTGATCGGAAGCGGTGAGCCCGCTTTACCAGGCGTGGCCTTGGGGCACAACGAGCGAGTCGGCTGGGGATTCACGATTGTGCAATACGATCAGGTAGACCTGTATGTCGAGTTGACGAATCCCGACAATCCCAGCCAATACCTCTACCAGGACAACTGGCTGGACATGGAGATTGAATCTGAATCGATTGAAGTAAAAGGTCAGAAACCGGTTCAGGTGGAACTGAAGTTTACGCGGCACGGCCCTGTAATTTGGGAAGATCCCGACAGCCACCGCGTGGTCGCAGTGCGCTGGGCTGGAATGGAACCTGGTACTGGCGGCTACCTGGGTAGCCTCGCGATGGATCGTGTTCAGGATTGGGATGGCTTTGTAGAGGCGATGTCCCGCTGGAAGATTCCGGCGGAGAATATCGTCTATGCTGACATTGATGGAGACATTGGCTGGATACCCGCTGGATTGATGCCGATTCGGGACAATTGGCTCGGATTGCTGCCCATCCCGGGGCATACGGGGGAATACGAGTGGTCTGGGTTTCGAACCGTTGACCAACTCCCTCAGCTCAAGAACCCTGCCGAACATTTTGTCGCCACCTCCAATCAGAATATCCTGCCCGCAGGTTATCCCTTCCATCTGGGTTTCGACTGGTCAGCGCCGTATCGCTTTCGCCGGGTTCAGGAAGTACTAAGTCAGGGCCGGAAGTTCACGATTGAAGACTTCAAACAACTCCAGCACGACGAAACCTCACTCCCGGCCCGCCGCCTGGTGGGAATGCTGAAACAACTTCCCGAGGGAGGTTCAAACGAGTTTCAGACCGCCCGTCGGATGCTGGAAGGCTGGGATGCAGTGATGGGACGTGAATCCCAGGCAGCAGCACTCTACGAAGTCTGGCAGGAAGAGGCCTTGGTAGCCGAGTTTGTTGGAACTGTCCTACCAGAGGACGCGAGAGAATTGGTGGCGAAGAATATCGAGTTACCCACACTGTTCGATCTGATCGAGGAAATGCCGAGCGAAAGTCGCAATCTTATCCTTGTCAAGTCCTTGGAGAAAGCCATCACGAGAACCCGGGAACTTCTCGGTGAGGACGTTACAGCGTGGAGCTGGGGATCACTGCACAAGGTCCATTTCACCCATCCTTTGGCCAATAATGGGGCCCGGCGTACCGTTTTCAACCGGGGACCGATCCAGCGAGGCGGCGATGCCTACACCCCCAACCGCACCTCGGGTGACAACTACATTCAAAGGCATGGTGCGTCCTATCGGCATATTCTCGACTTCGCTGATTGGGACCGTTCAGTGTTTACGAGTGCCCCCGGACAATCCGGTCAACCGGAAAGTCCGCATTATGATGACCTGGTTGAAATGTGGAGCAACTATCAGTACGCACCGCTGGTCTATACTCGTGCAGCTGTTGAGGCAAACACGGTTCACCGGCTGATGCTCGAACCTGGTCGATAGCCTGCCGATCACCGAGAGCCCAAAGAGGGCATGCACTTCATTCTTTCAGGATTGAATGTAGATGGGCGACGAAACCTGAAACATCTACCTCATCACCGTAAATCCGCTCGCACAGGAGGCCCTTGAGTTCTATCTCCGGCAAGCCCGGTGGGAACGAAGCAAGCACGATTGCACGGGCGGCGTCGAACATACGGCTGCCCATCAGCACGCGCTCCTCGCCGGAATGCGCCAGCAATCTTGCCCGCACGAACTCGGCTATCTCCGGTGATGTATCATTCATTTCGCTTCAGCACTTCGTCCAGTAATTCGCCGACACCCAGCACCGCCGCTCGCTTCTGCAGGTAGTCTCTATCGCAATCCGTTTTAAGCAGGTTGATGACGTCTCGAATCTGCATCTCTGAATGTGAATCAACCGCCCACCAGAGCTTCGAGAGAATCAGGTCTTCGCAGTTGACTATCCAGGTCTGGAAATCCCCGATAGTGATGCTTTGGCGTCGCTCGAACTCCTCCTGCCAGTAGGCATCGCGTTTGAGAACTATGCAATCAACTTTGATCACGCTTTCGTTATGGACCAGGTTGAATACCGACTGCCGCACAATCGCCCCCGTGATCGCTTTCCGGTCAAGATAGTAGTCGGGCTCAAACAACTCTGCGAAAGTCTCGGCATTTTCTGCATCAAGTGCAACTACCAAGTCTATGTCCCGAGTCATCCGCGGTTGCGCGTAGTAGTTCATAGCGACCGATCCGGTGAGCATAAAGGCGATCCCAGCCGATTCAAGCCGCATGGAAACATTACGTAAAATCTCAAGTTCGTCCTGCATATGGGCCCTTCAAGAGCTTACCGGACAGGTCAGCTATCTTGGATGTCCTCCACATCCGGTTTTGTGAGGTTTGGAATGTACTTGAGTGAATGATTGACCTCTCCGTTTGTGACATGAAAGGAGTTCTTCTGTTTCCAAAGCAACCGTAATCATCTCCACTGCCGTGCAATTAGAGTACGCGTTCCCCAAATCTCCTTCAAGACCACTTAGCATCAAGGGAAAGGGAATGCGCGTTCCCCGGGCTACCATTATTGGCTAAATGGTTATTCGCATCCCTGGAGGCGGGGCTTGGATACCATCTGGTATCTGGTATCCGGTTACCGGCATCCGCCTTCGCTTGCACATTTGCAGGAAGGAGTTTGTACATTCCTTTGCCTACCTTAACGTTCACCGGATGTAATCTACGAGAATTCGTGCTTCGGATTTCGGATTTAGTGTTTCCCGCTGAGCGAGAGCGAAGCGGAGGTTGCGCTACTGCTCGGCCTGCTTGCGTTCGATCCAATGCCAGCACGCTGCGCCGGCTAGCATCAGAAGGATCCAGTTCAACGATGTCCTGTACCGCCACATATAGGTGACAACGTAGTAGACGAGGGGGTATGTCATCAGCGGGATCAGTAACGCTGCTCGCTGAGGCACGGTAAGGCCGGGTAGAGTGCACCATGCGCCCAACACCGCCAGGAGGGTGAGGGCGGTGACTGCCAGGGCAACCCCAGGGCTATGCAAGGGTCCGAGCCAGAAGTGGGCGAGGCGCGACACGATCAAGCCAAGAGAGTCCGTCGGATTCGCTCTCATCCATGCAATAGCTTCGCTTCGCGCGGCCCGCATGTAAGGCACCTCGCCCAATTCCTGGACCAGCCGTGCCTCCGCCTCATGCGTTCGTGGGTGTCGGTGTTCCCCTTGGGCATCCATCACTTCCATCGCGGCTGCCGCACCTTCGTGATACCCCATTCGCAATTCCAGGCCGAAGTTGCTACGGATGAAGAACACAGTGTCAAACCTGGCGTAGTTCCTCACACCCCATGGAATGCAGGCAAGGAGGATGCCGGCAGCGATGACCGTTAAGTGGGCCCACTTTCGGGAATCGCGGCTCCACCACATCTCGAAGATCATGTAGCCCAGCACAACTGGGAAAAGAGCCGGCTGTAGATGGAAGGACAATCCGGCTGCGAGCCCGAGCAGCAAAGACTTGCCCGGTGAGCCATCCCCGGAGTTCCACCGCGCAGAGAAGGCGACCGCCAGAAGCCCCATCGCTATAGCAGTGAGCGCTTCACCGTGTCCGGGCCACTCCGCAATCAGTGCCCCGCAGAGGCCGGCAAGTACGCCGGCCTGCCTGCCGACACCAAGCCGGCCGGAGAACCAGGGAAGCAGCGCATACAAGGCGGAGTAGCAGGCTATCCTGAACGTCCAGGCCGCATACCCCGCGGCAAGGCCCATCCCGAACAGATGCCATATTCCCGCTAACATGAGGGGCAGAATCGGCGGAAGGTGAGCAGTGGGTCCCGTTGGGAGAAGGTATGGGTCGGCAAACTCTCCGCGTTGTGCCAGCGCTGTTGCCACCGCCTCCATCTCCCAGCGGTCATGGGGGAGGATGAAGCGTTCCGGGAGCTTGATCATGAAGAAGGCGCGAATCGCGAAGGCAAGAAAGAAGATAAGGAAGAAGTATCGACGCGGAGAGCGGGCTATCCAGTTCACATGTTTCCGCAGGATCTCCCGGACGGCCATGGTTGTTATTGTAAGCCAGAGGCGCCCCCGAGAGGAGAGACAGTCTCAGGAGTCATGGGCGTTGTCCTGAACGATCGGCAACCGACCCAGTGTATCTAGGATCCATTACGAGTAGTGGGACAGTCCCGAATGGCACTGACTTAAGCAGGTTCCCCACCATTTCGAGGCACTCCGTGCAGGATTGACAGCGAGTGCTTCAGAATCCCTAAGAGTCTTGTGCTCAAGATGTTTAGAGCCCATCTGAACCCTAAACCACAGTGCTACCTTGTATCTATTGTGATTTGTGGTAAATAGCCTTAAGTCAGTGCCATTCGGGACTGTCCCTTTCTGTTT
>JAUVSF010000459.1 GCA_030597245.1 Acidobacteriota bacterium | reverse complement strand
GCGGCTGATCTGTCATCAAGCCAACCTGAAGTAGTTGAAGAGAGCTGGGGAGTTACTTTAGTGGCAAAAGGAATCTTCATCACAATGCCAAACCCCGAGTACGACGATCTCCCTGAGATTCGATACCACTTTCCGTCACGGTATTTGAGGTTGGCGGAGAAATGTGTGGGAGACTGGGTCCTATACTATGAGCCGAGGAGGAACCAGGGGAGGCAGGTGTATTTTGCTACCGCCAAGATCCAAAGGATTGAATCCGACCCTGTAACTGCGAAGCACTTCTACGCGTTTGTCGAAGATTACCTCGAGTTCCCCAATCCAGTGCCCTTTCGCGAGGATGACTTCTTCTATGAGTCGGCACTGAGACGCCCCGATGGCGGCGTCAACAAGGGTCTGTTCGGCTGGGCGATACACCACCTGCCGGAAAACGAGTACGAGTTAATCCTCCAGGTTGGCCTTGCGAGCACTGCAGAGCTCGATACGTCGGAGATCCAGGCCGTTGCTGAAAGGTTTCCTGATTATCCGCAACGCCCTGTAATCGAACAAATCTCTCTTCGACCCTACCGCGACCGCGCGTTTTCAAGAGTTGTTCGGTCGGCTTACGACCACACTTGTGCAATGACGGGATTCCGGCTGGTAAACGGCTATGGCCACGGGGAGGTCGAAGCGGCACACATTCGATCGGTTGAGGCCAGAGGTCCTGATTCTCCAAGAAACGGAGTCGCCCTCGCGCGGACTGTTCACTGGCTATTCGATCGTGGAATCGTTTCCCTGGAGGATGACGGGAGGATCCTGAAAGTCGATAGGCTTATCTCGGATCCGGTATCCAGAATTCTTCGTCCTGAAGGATATGCACTTTTTCCCGAGAGTCGCTCAATGCAGCCTCACCCTGAGTTTCTGAGATGGCATCGGGAGAACGTCTTCAAGGGATAGGAGGTTGACTCTCAGTTAGCCGACACAATGGACCTTATCGTGGCAGACGACGCAGAGGGTGACCAGATTGCTTTCTTCGTTTTCCCCGCCTCTTACATGTGGCTCGACATGATGTAGCTCCAGGTGCCGAGGATCGGAAGGGTTCCATTCTTCGTGCCTCCAGCCACAGCTCGTGCATGTGTAGTTGTCTCTTCTCAGGACTTCGCGCCGAACCGAGTCGGGAACAGTTCGGTCATGCTCAGGGCTTTGTCGATCCGCTTCAAGAATATAGACCCCAACCGGTAAATCAGGCCTCCCATTGGCCTTCGTAACAACCGGCCAGCCTTCTTCAGTTCGGAGTTCTCTCACCCTTCGAGCCCACTCCGTCTTGTTCTTGGCCACATATCGGAGTTCCTCTCCCGTAACGTTCCTCCCTGTATTGGAACGGAAGTACTCCAGAATTCTGGACTTCGTCGATGCCTGCTTCTTTCGAATTGAATTGGCGAGGTTCCAGCGGTGTGCAGCTTCGCGATCCTGCTTCTTGTTCAAAAGCACATAATGGTCTGGACGTATTCTGTAAGGATCAATTCCCTCAACTTGAAACTCGCCCTCCTCGTACATCTCCCTGACAGTGCTTCCCGACACAATAAACCAGCCGAATTGGACTCGAAGCTCCCTTGTTCGCCTCGGCCAGTCCTGAATTCCCGCCACAACCATGAGCTCTTCTCCGGCAATGACGGTAAAGGGGTACTTTTTGAAATAGAGTAGAATCCGATCGCGTGCTGCGTCACCGTCGTCACCCGTGATCAGTGAGCTTCCAAGGTCACGTAGCAGATGGAATGCCGGAATAAGAGCGCGGACTTTTAACCGCAGCTCGGTGGATCTCAACTCGTTCTCGAAGTCGGTCAAGAGCGCAACCAGCTGACCCCTTAGGAGTTCTGGATCATCGCGTTGAGAACGTCTTGCCATCATGTGCCCCTTACGAACTTCAATAGCCGATCTGTCAGCTGTTCAAGAGGTTTAGTTTCACACTGCCATACGACTAGTGAAGTCCAGCCCAGCTCTCCCAGCTTTTCTTGCGCTTCATGATCGCGCTGGCGGTTCTTCTCGATCTTCTCATTCCAGAAGGTCACATTTGTGGCCGGTCGCTTCCCTCGGGGGCAATCATGTCCGTGCCAGAAGCACCCGTGAACGAAGATCACCTTGCGGCGCTTGGGAAGGACAATATCGGGGTGTCCCGGAAGCTTCTTGTGGTGAAGCCTGAATCGAAAACCTAAACCGTGCAGTAGTGAGCGCACCAATATCTCAGGAGATGTGTCGCGGTTCTTGACTCGCGACATAATCCAGCTGCGTTTCTCAGGAGTGAAAACATCAGGCATTGACGGCTCTTACGTTACCGTACCGTCGGTGGGCTTTCCAGGCGTGGTGAACGACATTGGCGATGGCCGCGGCTAGAAGTGGAGGAACAGCATTTCCGATCTGCTTGGCTATCTCGATCTTCGAGCCTTTGAAGATAAAGTCGTCTGGAAAGGACTGAAAACGAGCTGCCTCCCTGTGTGTAATCGGCCGGTGCTGGTTTGGGTGGAGGTAGCGACCCTTTTCAGGTTTGAAAAACTCGGTCCGTATCGTGAATGATGGTCGATCCCACCAGAGCCTTCCGAACAGATCCGTACCGCCAGTTTTCTTCTTGATCCAACATGCAGGGGTCAACTCCGGAGCTCGCTCCTGGAGGTCAAAGCGATTCATCCCCTCTTCAGGGATGGCACGATACCGGGCTTGGCTCTTCGGAGTAGGATTGCGGCCAAAATGCAGGTTAAGAGGGGGATCTAAATCGCCAATCTCACATCCCTCGGGATTCGGTAAATCAACGATGGCATCGCTGACGGTTTTCCACGGACGAGGATCAGACACAAACTCAGACCCGAAAATCCGCAGCGAAGGCTCTCCCTTGCTGGGATTGTAATGTGTCTTCAATGGAGGAAAGAATGTTCTTGGATCGGCAAACGAACATCCGATTACAAAGGCCCGGTAACGGGTCTGCGGAACTCCGTGATCTGCCGCGCACAGCTTTTCCGACGCAGTCTGAAATCCAAGCTTATGTGCTTCTTCAAGAATCAACTCGTGCTCTGAAGTGTTCAGCAGTTGTGGAACGTTTTCCATGACGAAGAGTTCCGCCCCTGAACGTCGGACGACTTCAAGAAAAGGCCGCCATAATTGTCTTCGGTCATCATCTACTCGCTGCTTGTTCAGCAGACTGAATCCCTGACAGGGTGGGCCACCAATGACAACATCGGCCAGTGGAATCTGTAAAGCCTTGTCGGCCAAGAGTTCGGCGAGACCACCTGGAGCCAGATGATCTCCAAAGTTCGCACAGTAGGTTTCAGCGGCAAACTCGTTATTATCATTCGCCCAGACACACTGATAGCTACCCGGCGAAGATTGGACAAACCCTTGTGTCATCCCACCAGCGCCGCAAAACAAATCAATTAATCGCAACTTCGGTGTGTTTTTCATCGTTACTGAGACAATACGCCCTACCTGGCAATTCTACGAAACTCAAGTGACAATCGCACTTGCTTTACAAGACATTCTCGCTGTAGAGATTTCTGAGTCCGTTGAGGCACCGGGTACCGGGCCCATTCAGGTTGACAGGATCACTCCAACGGGTAAGAGAATCGTAGTAGATGCCAGATGCCCGATGCCGGGGTGGGCCGTGCGGTCAAGACAATCGATTCTCCTGTTCTCGGGCTGACATTTTCTTGGTGTATTTGCCTTTGTGGCAGATCTTCTTCTTCCGGAGTTAGCGATTCACCGATTACCGAGCACGAGCACGAACGATCACCGATTACCGATAACTGGCCTGTCCTCCAGTGAGGTCAGATTACCGTTGACCAACGATGCTTCCAATTTCGACTGATCCGAAGGTGCATCAGTGAGAACGTTGCTGGAGAACAACACCCTGTGACTAGCTCCTCCTTCGACAGCAAACCCTTTGGGTCGGAGGCTGGAAAACAGATTCCCAACAATAGCGACATCGCTCGTTTCGTTGAGAACCAACCCTGCGGCTTTTTGGTCATCGGGTTCACGCTTCATCGCGCTGCGACCGATATAACTGTCGGAAAAGCTGTTTCCGGTTACAGCAATTCGGCCACTCTCGGGTCCGATCCTCAATGCATCCTTCTTGAGAATCGTGAAAGCGTTGGCACTCACAGCCGAACCGTGCACGTCCCGCAGATCGATACCCCCCGAAACGTGGTGTGCAATAACGTGCGCGCTCAGAGCGATGCCATAAGAGTCACGGTCAACAACAATCGCAGTGCCCTGACATTCCTCGATCATGTTCCCCGCCACAACCGACCCATAGGTATTCTCTATGACCACTCCATCGCCGAGATGATCGTCCAGGTTATTACCCGTCATACACAGATTGAAACCGTCAATACAACGAACTGCATCCTGATTCTCTTCAAACTGG
>JAUVSF010000497.1 GCA_030597245.1 Acidobacteriota bacterium | reverse complement strand
CGGGCCACTCGGCTGCCGTCTCGTGAGCTCGCATCTGCGCCTAGATGTTCGAGGCGATGGTAGAGAGCCTGCTGGACCCGTGCCCAGATCAGCTTCTTCTCCTTCACGGCTTTTACAGGCAGATCGTTTTCGATATTGGCTTGCAGCATCCAGAAGACCCACACCCCCTGTCCGCTTTTAGCCATTGCGGAGATCGGCGGCAGTTCCCCGTCGTCCATCATCTGGCCGACTTTCCCTATCGTCTCCCATGGCTTCAACCCGACGTTGTAGCAGTCCAGATCGGCCCAGGCGAGGTTGAGATACTTCAGGTTTGCCTGAGTCCGGCGGGTTCGGTTGCCGCAGTCGTGGAAGCTCTGTTCAGCGAGAAGTAACTATCCCTGGTGAGCTCCTCGAGCATTGCTGGAAACCACATCTGCAAATCACGCGGTCTCAGGAAATAGGGTTGCTTGAAATTGTTGTTCGGAACCAGGGCGATCATTCCATCGTGAGCGCGATGAAAGTTCTCGATGGGTTCGCATTCCGGTCCCTCCGGCTTCGGAAACGTGAAAATTTGTGCCATTTGTACCCTGTCGCTCCTTCGTCGGAGAAACGACAGAGGCCCGAGGCCCAACTAGTGTCAGGGGCATCGCCTACCGTAGGCACCGAAGCGCGCGCGCGCTTCCCCAAAACTGAGATTCGATGAAGCCCGGTTACCGGCCGGGCTTTTTCTTTTCTTAAACCGGCCTGATTCTAGTGCTCGACTCTGACTCTTGCCCCATTTCTTACTCACCGAAAAGTGCGCGATAATGCAAGGGATGAGCAAGGACAAGATCCGCAAGAAAAAAGCCAGGATGAGAAGAATCCCCATGAGTCCCGAGGTCCACCAGGCCATGCTCCGGCAGCGGGAACGATTCATTGATAAGTTTGGCCGTGAACCCGGTCCTGGTGATCCGGTCTTTTTCGATCCGGATGCAGACAAGCCTGCACCGCTCCGTGAGGAGAAGATTGACCAAGCCTTGAGCGAAGCGGTGAAACTGGCCGGTACCCCACCCGAGCTGGCTTATGCTTTCGCCAAGACGGGGCTGCTCGTGACGGAGAAAAACATCGGCCTACTGTCAGAGGAAGACCTGAAAGAGTGGCAGGAAGCCGTGAAGGAGTACCGGCGGAGGAAGCGGCACTGAAGCACGTCCCATCGGGTGTGTTCCCTATGGTAAGAGGGCGGTTGTGGGGAACTGTTAGGGCTGACAACCCTCATCCATAAAGATTGTTCGATCTTTTTCCAAGTACCTTCTGAGCGTGCCTTTAAAGGTGTACTTAGTGCCTTTGGTCAGAGTTAGCGCGTATTCATAACGGGCTACTGGAAGTGTAAGAATAATGTTTAGGTCCAGCCTATAAAAGAGGATGACAGCGATTTCGCCCTGCTCTTTTATCACGTCTATGACAGTTGCTTCCCACTCAACACACCTTCCCTCGTACCTTTTCCAGCGTTCTTCCTTCTGAATTGTAGTCAGTGTGCCCGGCGGGGGGATCTCATCAAATATCTTTGCTGTGGCCACTTCCCCCTGGGCGAGAGGAGAGGGTGTGGAGAAAAGCAGAAGGACAGAAAACATCAAAAATGACTTCATGGTTCACCTCCCTAGATACCTGGCCAGAGCAGCTCGCACAACAGCACTGAAGGTGGCTTCTGGCTCCTTTCCGAGTTTACGCCTAGTCAATTCTTTCGCCAACGGTTCATAGAGTTCCGGGGGAAGTGTGATCGTCAGCTTTATGAAGTCCTCTGTGACGGGCCTGCAGCATTTCAACCAAGGGATTGGGCTTAGGTATCGGTGTCAGCTGCTGCACCAACTCACTCCGCTTCAGTTGATCGGGTTGAGTTTCTTCTGGTGAGATCAACCGCCTCCGCCTTTCTTTTCATACCTCCTATGTAGCATAGCTTTCAATGGTTTTGGCGTACTCAGCTCGCACTATTGAAAGGTTGTGATGAGAAATAGCTATTCAACGCAGGAAGTAGCTGAACTTGTAGGAATTACTAAGCGAACCCTCTTGAATTGGCTTTATCAGGAGAAGGTACCAGAGCCACGGCGGAATCCCCGAAACAACTACCGCATTTGGGCTGAGTACGACCTGCGCGTGGTCCTGGAATACAGAAGCAATCTAACGAAGCACCAAGGTCTTTTTAAGGATCGAAGAGGAAGTTTATGAAGCGGATTGCAATCAGTAACTTAAAGGGTGGAGTGGGCAAGACCACCCTTGGCATTAATCTCGCTGGAGCCCTGGCTGAGATGGGCCAACGCGTTTTGCTCATCGACACCGATTCCCAGGGGCATGCAGCCATCAGCCTGGGTCTGAAGCATACGGCCGGACTCTGGGACTTGATGATCACGGGAGTCAAACCTTCCGAGGTGATCCACACGATTACGGACAATTTTCACATGATTCCTTCCGACAAGCGTACCGGAGCCATCGAGCAGCAACTGGTCGCCACTATCCACAGAGAAGCGGTGTTAGCTAAGCGCCTGGAGAGTCTTGAGGGCTATGATTTTGTTTTCGTCGACACCGCCCCTTCCCTTTCACTGATTCTGCAAAACACTATTGTGTACACTCGCAGTGTCCTGATGCCGATTTCCATGGATTACCTGGCTGTAGTGGGTGCCATGCAGTCGCTGGATCTAGCCCGTTTGATCCAACAAGAGATGGGGTTTAAGTACGAAGTCTTCGGTATTGTCCCCACCTTCGTAGATAAGCGGTTAAGCATTACGGACACAGTTCTCGGTCATATCGACCGGGTTTTCGGAAAAGAGGGTATTCCGGTTTTCAATCCTATCGGGATCGACACCAACCTTCAGAAAGCTTCGGCTAAGCACCAAACAATCCTGGACTATGCCGAGAAAAGTCGCAGTGCCGAGGACTTCCGGCAGCTGGCGGAGGACTTCCTGGAACAGACGAAGGTCGGCACCAGGGTGGAACCACTTCAAAAGGTAAGCCGTGGCTGAGAAAGAAGCGCGGAAAAACCGTATTGAACTCCCGGAAGATGCATTTCCGGATGATTCAACCCGCCGGCTTCTCTCATCGCTCAAGCCCCGTGATCTGGACAGCCTGGATACCGGGGAAGACCCGATGAAGATTTTCGTCCATGGCCCCGGCTACAGCAACCATTCAGCGGCGGAGAATACCGACAGACCCAATACGCCTAACCCACCCCACATAACCAAGACCACTAACACCCCTAACCCACCAAAGCCTACTAAGCCAACTGAGACAACCAAGATAAGTCGTGTAGATCTCGGCGCTCTTCCTTTCCTGGGGAAGGAACAAACACTTTACGAGTTTCTGTACACGCTAACTCTCGGCAACGGGGCTCCCCCGGGTCGCTACTGCCGCGTCTCGAATCAGATCCTGATGGAGCGGTGCTGCATCTCCAAAATCACACTCCCACGCTGCAAGCGCCGACTCGAACAACAACGATTAGTTCATGAGGTGGTAGTTCGGGGCTATCAAGGAGGAAATTTCTATCTCATTTTCTTCCCCGGAGAGGAGGAAGTTCATACCGAGACTAGCCGGCGACTGGGAGACATCTCACCCTACCAGGATCCAGAAACCACAGAGGAGCAGATCCTGGATGCCTTGGCGTCTCAATTCAACGAGGTATCCCGGTTTGATCCGGGCCTGGTCCACCAAGAGAAATGATCGACGAAATGAGGGGTTATTGGAAATCACTAGTCAGCAATCATACCTACACGCCTAATCAGTTTTTTGACGTTGTATTGCCTCAAGCTACGCTGACCGTTGCCCGCATCGTCGGCTACATGATCCGTCAGACCATTGGTTGGACCGATAAGCATAATCAGCCGCGTCGGCGCCAGCTCGAGTTCACTCAGGCTGAATTGGCCAGGGCCCTGAATCTGCACAGAAACAGCATTCAGAACAATCTCAAAGCCGCCTGTGAGGCCAATTTCATCGAGTGTCTTAGAGGGGGTTCAGGTTACCGGAAGGGAACTCCAGCCAAGCCCTCTATCTACCGTCTCAAATGGTCTAACGCTTCTGTTTACCTGACTGATCCGGATG
>JAUVSF010000047.1 GCA_030597245.1 Acidobacteriota bacterium | reverse complement strand
TGCTCCACCCTATCCATTATGCTGACAACGTCGAATCTCCGAAACTCATGCCGTCCCGCAAGGCGGGACTCCTGTGATGGGATCGCCGGCAACCCAGGGCTGGCCCCTCCTTCGTCGGGCACTCGCCCTTGGCTCTGCGCATATCGCCCCGCGAGGCGGGGCTGAACTGGGGACAACGGTTGGATACGCAGTGACCTGCACTGCCGACAGCACCACAGAGAACAGACCCAATCCACGAGAACTGTTTCCGCTCTGGGAAGCGATCGAGGCTTCGCCCAAACCGGCCGTCATGGTCATTAGGGACATCGGCAACCAGCGAAACCGGTCCTGCCACCTCGGGGAGGTGTCATGGCGACCACCGCCAAGGCCCTCGGAGCTGTCGGTTGCGTGAGTGACGGAGGCCTGCGAGACCTTGCCGAAATCAGACAGCTGGGAGGTTTTCAGCTGTTCTGTCCGGGTTTCGTCGTTTCGCACGGCTATCCGGTTGTCTGTGAGGTCGGGGTGGACGTCGAGCTGAATGGTTTGAAGGTGAGGCCGGGCGACCTTCTCCACGGAGACCTGAACGGCATTCTGGTGGTTCCCGACGAGATCGCAGACCATGTTCCGGCGGAAGCGGAGAAAGTCTGCAAGTACGAATCTCACATCATGAACTTCGTGAGGTCACCGGATTTCTCACTGGCTGCACTCATGGAACTGCAGGAGAAGTTCCGACATTAGTCTTTGGTTTTCACTTCTAAGCGTTGGACCGTTTTACTGCTCGAACGTTGGATGTTGCACCTCCTCTGCCTCCTCCACCTGCCTGCCGGGATGTTGTCGAACACGAACAGGAGGACACATAGGTGGCCCTTGGAAAGACGACGTGGCCCTTTGCCCGAAAGATCGCCGGCAGCCATCGGACATGGCACGAAGCTCGGTCGGTGGCTTTACGACCCGGTACTCAGGCTGCCCAGCGGGGTTTACACCAGCTATCCTGGTCTGGCATGAGGGATGGCTCTGGATCGGCTACTATTCTCAGCACCAGAGCAAGGCGTCCATTTAACTGGCAAAAGTGAGGTTACCTTGACAGCCGAGGGTTACCGTGCGTGAATCGTCCCCCGACCCCGTAACCTCTCCTGGCCAGATCGGAATCTGTCTAATCTTGGTCACCTTGGCGAATCCACTCCTGATTGAAGCGTGCATGCTTGATCGACTTTCTCATCGTGCGACCTTCTGAGTCGAGCCTTGCCTCGCTCCTGCGCGAAAAATAGCTGTAGCTCGCATGAAAGGTCCCGTCACTCGCTTCAATGACCGTTGGGTAGTGGTAACTCCCCAAATCTTGTCGATCGCTGACCTCTTTGTCTCGTTCAAGATGGCGCTTCCACTTCCAGGTTTTGCCCTCGTCATCGGAGAGTGCAACCGCCAAGCTGTAGCGACCTCGTTCCAGATCGTTGTAAATCAGGAGCCAGTTGCCGTTCTTCAGAGTAATCACTTCTGCGCCGGAGCCGGGGTTCGGCAGGTCGGTATCAACCACGGGACCCCAAGTTTCACCGCGGTCGAATGACTCGCTGAATTGAAGACGCTTCGGTGGGGGGCCGGCATCTCGCATGTACGCCAC
The DNA here is from genome assembly GCA_030597245.1 of Acidobacteriota bacterium. Classification (GTDB taxonomy): domain Bacteria; phylum Acidobacteriota; class UBA6911; order RPQK01; family JAPXNP01; genus JAUWTT01. Next base: position 15,766 of record JAUVSF010000047.1, on the reverse strand, counting down.
AAGCGACCCGTCTTGCCGTAAGGCAATCGAGGGCTGGATGTTGCCCAGACCTACTAATGGAGTACTTGTTGTCCAGGTCTTTCCCCAGTCGTCGCTGATCGCCATCAGCGAAAAGCTGAAGCCGTCGGAGTAGAGGGGAACAATCAGCCTTTTGCCGTCCAGAACAATGGGATGTGCCCGGGTCATCCATCCCATCCGACGGTAGAGTTTTTCCCCGGCATTCTTCCGATTCCGTTCAAAGTAACGCTTCGTGCGGCTTTCCTCCAACCCAAGCGTGGTGCCCCTCTCGACCAAGTCATCCAGACTGGCTTCAACAGTCTTCAGGAACTTGTCGCCCGGTTTCAGGTGAAGGACCCGACTCACCTCCCACTTTGGGGGCCCGTCTTCTGAATAGCGGCTCGATACCCTGTACTTAAGAAGAGCCGTATGCCACTCATTCGCCATTATGGTCGGCCAAATTAACCAGAGGCGATGCTGCGGATCTATGAACATTGACGGATTTGTATCTGGATACCCGGGCACATCCTCCATCAGAAATGGCGCACTCCACTCTTGCTCTCCCACTTTCTTCCGGGCGCCCAACACGACCACATCGTCGGCGGTTCGCTCCCCGGATCCGTGGAACCAACAAACCAACAGGTCCCCGTTGGGTTGCTCAACAATGCACGAAGAGTGGTTGTGCCAGTGCTCGAGCGGAAAGAGCAACTCTGACTCGTGCAACGCTGTCCCCTTCTGAGACAAGGCAGAGGAAACGCTTACGAGTATCGGCAACAGAAAGAGCAGAAAGGACCGTAAACAATGTTTCGAAGTCATGCAAGCCTCCATCCAGACATACTAAGAACTCTCGACCGATGGGATCGATCTGACCTTCGGGTCCACGGCGACCCCACTCTCCATTCGTCCATTTTCTCAGGTTACCATGTATGTCGAAAAGCTCCCAAGAGTTGGCGAGTGTTCGCCCAACTCTCGCCAGTGAGATCCCGGAGCGAGTTCCGGTTATTCGAAAGATCTGAGCGGATCTGGCAGCTGTTCTCACCGATACACTATTTGTCCAGGTAGTATTAGAGTAGAGAATGTCTTGTGCGCTGCCCCGATGAGCGTCTTAGCTCGAATGATGAATAGGAGGCGAAGATGTACCGAGGTTCTTTAGGTTCGTTTCTGACCTTGCTGTGTCTAATGCTGAGTGGCTTAACCGGTTTTGCCCAGACTGGAAGTCCCCGGGAACCGGTACGTTATGGGGGAGGGGTTTCGATCGATCTGACTCGCCATGACGGGCGTTTGCGTCCGGCAATCGGAGTTGAACATCGACAGGTTATGCGGGCGAACCGGACGCACCCGGAAATGGGGGACGGATTCGGTTGGACCTATAACCACGCCCCCAATCTGGCTTACTGGAAGGGGAGCTTTTACCTTCAGTATCTCAGCAATCCTGTTGGGGAACATATCGCCCCAGGAAGGACACTTGTTTCAGTTTCGGCCGACGGGCGTAACTGGGCCAAGCCCGTCGAGGTTTTTCCTCGCTACGAGTTGCCAGGTGGTGAGATGGCGATGATGCACCAGCGAATGGGCTTTTATATCTCGCCTGATAACCGGCTCCTGATCTTGGGTTTCTACGGTCATGCTCCCAGACCTTTCCGAGAAGGCGGGATCGGGCGTGTGGTCCGAGAGCGCTATCCGGACGGGACCTTTGGGCCGATTTACTTCATCCGGTATAACGCAAATTTCGGCTGGGATGAGACTAACACTTCTTTCCTGTTCTACAGATATTCTCCGGATACAGGCTTTGTGCAAGGCTGTGACTCCTTGCTGGAGAACAAGCTGATTACTCAGCAATGGTGGGACGAGTCACGTGACTCGGGAGGTTTTTTTGCGGTTCAGGGGCCGATTCAAGCCCTTTCTTTCTTCCATCGTAAAGACGGCAAAGTGGTTGGGCTGTGGAAACACTCACTGGCTGCACTCTCAGCAGATGAAGGGCATTCCTGGAGTAGTCCGGTGAAGGTGCCGACATTCATCATGAGTGGGGCCAAATTCTGGGGGCAGCGCACCGAGGATGGACGTTATGCACTTGTCTACAACCCAGTGAATGACAGCCTCAGACGCTATCCTTTGGCCATCGTCACGGGCGACGATGGAATTCTCTTCGATGATATGCTCTATGTCCACGCAGAAGTCCCTCCGAGACGTTTCGCCGGAAAATACAAGGATTTCGGCCCTCAGTACGTGCGCGGGATCGTCGAGGGAAACGGGGATCCACCCGGAGATGACATGTGGGTCTGCTACAGCGTTAACAAAGAGGACATGTGGGTCAGTCGAGTTCCGGTGAGCGTCCGACATCGTGTTGAGGGAATCGTGGAGGACGATTTTGAAAGTTACCCGAAGCATGGACCTTGGGGGGACTGGAATATCTATAACCCCATATGGGCCCAGGTCGCGCTTGAGGTTCATGACGACTCTCACCAGCACTTGGCTCTCCATGATCGTGATCCGTATGACTATTCCCAGCTGGTAAGAGTCTTTGAGGAAGGCCGTCGTGCGCGCCTTAGCTTCAAGGTACGGGCTGAACAGAATACTCACGGAAAGCTGGAGATTGATGTTCTGGATCGGTTCGGGAATCGTCCGGTTCGACTGGAGTTTGGGCCGGACGGTTGGTTGAAGGCTCGCCTGGGCTCCGAGTGGGTCAGATTGCAAAGGTACCAGCCTGAAAGCTGGATGACGATGGTACTGACCGTTGATTGCGTTGCAGCCACCTATTCGGTCACGATTGCTGGGAAGGTAGTACTACGTAGTGCCGATTTCGGCGAGTCGGTGAAAACGGTGGAGAGAATCTCGTTCCGAACGGGTACCTTCCGGGAAGAACCGACCCGGCGGATGGATCCCGAAGAGATACTGTCCGATCTTCCTGCCGCGGATGAACCAGTCGAGGAAGCAGTTTTTAGGTTGGATGACGTCAGGTTTGAGTCCGAAGGTGGTAACTAGATCCACCGTGATCGGCCCTTTGTTGCATCACTATGGTCCAGCAAACCGTTCTTCAGTCTACTCAAAGCGTCCGTAGCCGTGGCGTCATAAGAGGTCGAGCTGTGGAGCTTACACGCAAGTAAAGGGGGGATAGGAAATGCTGAGTCAGAGCAAGACAAAGAGTGTGGATATTTATCTGCCCTTGGATGCTCGGGAAGCACCGAACAAAACCGTTTGGCCGGTGGCGATGCAGCAACTCGAAGAGTTGGTTGCGGTCATTGAAAAATGTGGTTGGGTTCCTTCTGTGTTGAACCCGGAACATCCGGTCAGCAGCGTCTCGGAGGGTATTGACGTTGTTCGTCGCGCCAGGAGTGAGCGCTTTATCAACTTCATTGCGGGTTGGGCTTACCCTGATTTTACGGTAACACCGATGGCACAACTCGACGCGCATGTTCCCAAACTTATGGTCGGGAGTTCGATTCCAGACTTTCCTGGAGCGGTTGGGCTGCTTGCGGCTGCGTCAGGAACGGAACATGTCGGTATTCGCGCGAGTCGACTGTTCATTGAACAGTTTGATCAACACTCTACCTATCAAGAGGCAATCGAGGCATTCCTCACCAACGGCTACTTTGAGCCACAAATGGATCCGGCGATTGCTGTGCCTGTAAGCGAAGAGGACTGTGTCCGTGCTCGGACTGTCAAAGAGCAGCTTCGAGGAATGATCTATGGAGCGGTTGGGCCACGCTCCATGCAGATGTGGAACAAAATCTCAGAAGCAGATTTTTTGCGGACATTCGGTATTGCGCGTGAAGGTTTTGACGGACTTCGGTTGGCAAGAATGGCGGAGCAAATTCCGGATGGCCTTGCCGAAGAGGCCCTCAACTTTCTGGTTGAAAAAGGCATGGATGTTCGCCTCGGGGTAGATCCGATAACAGAGCTCACCCGTGAAATGGTGCTTTTTCAGATGAAGGTGTACTACGCCCTTCTGGAGCTCAAAGAGCAATACGGGTTGGATTTTGCCGGTGTTCAAGATCAGTTGGATTGGATTGAATACTATCCGACGACTGACTTGGCGTTGGGCCTGCTCAATAATCGGCTGCGTCCCGGTGGTGATGGTGAGACCTTTGTCACGGCTACGGAAGTTGACGACGGTGCGGCCCTAACAATGCAAGTGTTGAAGCTGGTCAGCCAAGGAGAACCAGTCGGTTTTAATGATTTGCGTTACTGGGATCCCAACCACGGGCTCTATTGGTTCGTGAATTCGGGCGCTTTGGCACCCTACTTCGCCGAGGGTAGTCATGAGTCTCTCAAGGGATCTTGGACGGAGCGTCAGACACCGATGTATTTTCGTGAAGGGGGTGGAACTTGTTCTGTCGTTGTGCGTAAGCCCGGTGTTGTGACGTGGGCGCGCTTTTCGTATCGTGACAACCAGCTGTACCTTTGCGCTGGTCGTGGTATGACCGATGTGCCGACTGAAGAACAGTGGAGAGATCGTTCCAAGAACTGCAGCCCTGACTGGCCACAGTGGTACCTTAAGCTCTGTGGTCGGGTGGAATGGAAGATCAATACAAATCATCCCATGACGGTCTGTGGCGATTATTTGGGAACTCTCAAGGCGTTGGCCGGGGAGCTTGGCATTTCTTTCGAGTGCTACGATCATTGTCGACCGGAAGACCTCGAGTAGTCTGTTCAGACCGACACAAACAACTTAAATGACCAATGGGCTGCCGACTTCATTGAACGGGACGGGAGAAATTGCGTGTCTTTCTATTGCTCCCTGGAAGTCGAGAATCTAGAATCACCTGGGGGTATGCTTCTGCTAACCGTGATGAGGAAGTGAAAATGCGAGAATTTTGCAGGAAAACGTTAGATGAACTGAGGGCTCTCGATAGTCCCACGGTCTCAAATGCGATTGAAGGTTTCAAAATTCGTCCCAGGACGGGAGGATACGCGGGGTTTGATCTGCGCTGTGTGTTTCCCGAGTTGGGCACAACCCTAGGCTACGCGGTCTCGTGCACAGCTGATAGTAGGACAGAAGGGCGGCCTGATCCGAAGGGCCTGTACCCTCTCTGGGAAGCAGTGGAAGCTTCCCCCAAACCCGCAATTCTGGTGATCAAAGACATCGGTCAGGATCGGACGCGTTCTTGCCATCTTGGCGAGGTCATGGCGACGACTGCAAAGGCTCTGGGGGCCGTGGGCTGTGTCAGCGACGGGGGGCTTCGAGATATTTTGGAAATTCAGCAGTTGGGAGAGTTCCAGCTGTTCTGCCCCGGCTTTGTGGTCTCCCACGGAAACCCGGTGATCTGCGATGTGGGGTTGGAGGTCACGATCAATGGACTGACGGTGAGGCCTGGAGACTTACTTCACGGTGATGTCAACGGCCTGCTGGCTATTCCGGATGAGATCGCAGAGCAAGTGGCTGCTGAGGCTTATCGGGTCCGTGCCATGGAAAAGGAGATTCTCGACTTCGTCAAATCTCCGGACTTCACTTTGGATGGGCTCCGCCGGCTCAACGACAAATTCCGTCATTGACAGTACCGAGAAAGCGGTCAGGCCGGACCTGGTCGGGGGGCACAAATCGCCTTTCAGGGTAGTGGTTGGTCTAGACAGGGCAACTCGGATTTGGTTTTTAACCAGGGGGAGAATTCCATGATACTTGATACACTGAACAATCTGGCAAAGTATGAGGGGTTGAAGATCGGCATTGCTGAAGCTTTGGAGTTTCTTGACCAGCCAGGTCTGGCGGAACTTCCCGACGGCAAGTACGAGATTGCCGGGGATAAGGTCTATGCGATCATTGCGCGCGAAAACGGGCGGAAGGTTGAGGATGGGGAATTGGAGGCCCACCGCAAGTACATCGATATCCAGTATGTCATCAGCGGCGACGAATCGATGGGCTGGAAAAACCGCGAGGGACTAGTCCACTCGAAGGGTTACGATGAAGAGCAGGATCTAGAGTTTTTCCAGGGAGAGCCGGAGAGCATCGTCCGTGTTCCGCCCGGATCGGTTGTCGTGTTCCTGCCAACCGATGCGCATCTTCCACTTATTGGAGATGGACCGATCCATAAGGTGGTGGTGAAGACGGCTGTGGGTTGAAACAAGAAAAGTGAGACCTGCATCCCGAAATGCTCTTTAGGTTCCACTTTTTCTGTTTCACGTTTCAGTCAGAAGCTGTGCCCGAAGAGGAAGTTGAATCGGCCTTTCCCGCCTTGCCACTACTCGTCGGTGGTAATCGGCCATGCATTGTCGAGATGCAGGGGGAAACCCCGGCAGGTCGAACTACATGGATCTGGTTCCAGACCGGAACCGTATACTCCATCGTAGCAACCGCCGAAGGAACTAGTATTAATTAGCAGAATTGACTTCATGTCCTCCGGAATATAGATAGAGAAGAAGGACATAACTAAACAACTGAGGTAAACGAATGGGTCATTATTCAATCTGCAAAAGCAATCTAGTTTTTCTGGCATTGCTTCTTATCTTTATTCAATTCCAGGCATGTAGTACAGATAATGCTTTTCCGGCAGTTGTAACAGCGCGATCAGAGTCTCCTAAGAGTGGCTCACCTCTTGATGAGCTCCCGGCGCATATCTGCCAGATCACAACCTTTGGAGAGCGGCCCGACTGGTCCCATGACGGCAAACGGATCCTCTTTATGGAGAAGACTTTCGGTGACGTCTATGAGGTGGAGCTCGAAACCAAGGTCATACGTCCGCTGACGCATCACTTCTTCCACGAAGGTTTCCTTAGGGCCTTTTATCTCAGCAACGGCGACATACTGCTTCAGGGAGCACGCCGTTTTGACTCCGAAAATCCGTGGCTAAGCCGACATCAGGACCAGCAAGAGCTCTGGGTTTTGAAAAGGGATCTGTCTGGACCGCCGACCCCACTCGGACGGACACTCTTTGAAGGTGCTGCGGTCTCTCGGACACGTCTGCGAATCGCATGGTCGCAGGATGTGACCAACGCGGACTTGGATAACGAGTTGTACCCTCACCTTGGCGGCACCTTCTATATGGCGGACATCCAATACACGGAAGGTATCCCGCAGCTCACGAATATCACGAGGATTGACAAGCAGATGCCTTTTGAAGGCGAGTATGAAACCCAGAATTTCCGCCCACCGGATGAGAGCGAACTGATCTTCGCTGTCTATCACTTCCGAGGCGAAGACCGTTCCGCCGTTCGGACAGTGCCCGATGACCGGCTCGAGGCGCTCGGGCCCGGCATCGAGACCGACAGCCAGGGGCGATCCGATGAACGTACCGAAACGATGGGTGTCGATATCGCAACTGGAAAGGTCACGAATTATTCAAAGGCTCCCGGCCAGATCGACGAACCCGAGGGCGTTTTCCCTGACGGCAAGCACACTTTGATTGAATGCGATGCTCACTATCCGAAGGGTCCCAGCTTCCACGACATCTACAAACTGGCGCTGGATGGCTCCGGCCGATCTGAGCGGCTCACCACCTTTTCCGATTATCCTGGTTACAAGGCTACCAACCCTGTGGTGAGCGACGATGGCAGGTATGTTGCGTTCCAATACGCAAAATACGGCGACCCTGGAGGGACGGGGAGAGGGATTCTGGTCTTTGATCTGATGGTTTACGAAAGAGAAACAAACAAGTGAGTCGGAGGGGGGGACCGAGGTTGTTCTGCAAGCCGGCTTGGAGGGGATCAGTTCCGCTGCTTACAGGCACTGTTCCCGGGGAACTCTTTCAGGGAGAAGCTGCCCGAAACGCAGTCAACCGATTGGACTGACCAGGGCGCTCCGGGCACTTGCGTTGCAAGCACCCGGCCGCGGTCAGACACACAACATTTCAATTAACTGGAGGGGGAGTCCAAATGGTGGCTCCAATGTAGCGTTCCGGACCTGTAACTGGATCGTTGAAGTAGTAGACCACGACGACTTTGCCGTCGGGACGCTGCACAACTCGTGGATAGCCGAGGTCCTTGCTCGCGCCATCATCCCGCAGCACGATGTCCTCGCTCCAACTGTGCCCCTTGTCACTGCTGAGCTTTGCCCGAATGCTGAAGGGTTCTCCACGGAAGCCATAGATGAGGCAAGCCCGGCCATCCTGCAACTTGATCAGGGCCGGTGGATTCCCGCCTCCGGCATCCGGCACTGGATCTCCTAGATATTGCCAGGTGCGGGCATTGTCCTGGGAAAGGTAAGCCGACTGCCAATGCTTGGTATTCTCCCGACACCGAACCACGGCCAGAATATCGGTTTCCGAAAGTCGAGCGGAGGCCGGCATAATGGATGAACCTTTTGGCTCAGGGCCTATCCACGAGAGGAATTCCCAACTCTTCCCCCCATCACTCGTCTGGACACAGAGAGACCGCCCTTCCTTGCCATCGGGCTTGGCTCCGGTGATAAAGAGCATACAGTCGTGCTTTCCGTTGACAATGAAATCGGTACGGACTGCAGTACCGGGCAACCCGAAATTGGGAAGCCTATACGGCCCTTCCCAACTGTGACCCCGATCGTAGGAGTAGAAGAAACGTCCAATCCCGGCTCCCGTACTGTTCGTCCGCATTGTCAGTGCAAAGTCGGGATGCGTAAAATCAATGTCACCTTCGCAATCCTGGAGCTCTGGGTAGGTGACATCCGGTCGAGGCACACCGTGCAGATAGCCTCCATCGGTGAGGAGGTATCCTTCAGCGCCAGGATCTTCGACTTTCCAGGATTTTCCCCCGTCAAGGCTCCTGGCCAACATATGCAGTTCGGGCTTTTCCCGGTCAATGTTGTGACGAGGGCCCAAGTCCTTGTAGTAGCCCTTTGTAAAACCAACTAGAATTTCATTTCCCCACGACCATATGCCGTGATTGGCCGGCCAGCCGCCGAACATTCCTGGCTCATAGTAGACTTTGATGTGCTTGACGGTACCCGTCTGTTTTGAGTTTACCTTGGAAACCGGCTTCTCAGTTGCAGAATCACAGGCCAGTCCCAAGACTATAAGAGCCAAGAGAGAAACACTCATTCGTTGAGTCATATTTAAATGTCCTCGGAAATCGATGGATCGGAAACAGGCATACAGGTTTAGAGCCCCGGCCTTCCGGCCTCAAGACGTTTCGACCCACCTTCTCGCGTTATACCGGCAGTCTTTGTAGTCCGTTTCTGACCTGTAATCTTTGAGAAAATCCAACCACCTATTGACGAGACTCAAGACGTGCGCGTCGATCGGTGTCTGCGGGTCCGGCTGTCTTTCTACCTCCTTTTTTCTTTTGTTCTCGGCCTTGACGGCCTCTCGTTTGATCTTGAACCAAGCCTCTGTATGACGTTGTCCCTTCATCGTGAAGTCGTAACGCCACCCCTTGCCTTTGACAGAATAGACGCTCATAGAGGTCCTCCTTCCTGGGGAAAAACAGAGAACCCCCGAGCTTCACACTGCCCAACTCCTTCCAGTGTTTGTAGACCCAGCTGGAACTCTTCCGAAACAAGAGGGCAACCTCCTCAAGAGTTTGTATCTCTGTTTGACGACGTTCGTCAATCATTTTTCATTCACCGGACTGAATTGGACAACTTTCCGCTGACACTGCACCACCGGCATAACCGCCAGGCGATCCTGGTCAAAGTGATTGAGTATCGCCTTGAGGGAGTCGAGCAGAGCGAGTCGCGGTATCGCTTGACGACCACCATCACTGACGCTGAGATCGCCCCGGCCCATGAGTTGGCTGCGCTTTACCATGAGCGCTGGGAAATCGAGAATGCCTTGGACGAACTCAAAAATTACCTGCGAGGAGCGTGTACCGTCCTGCGCAGCAAGAAACCGGATCTGGTCCTCCAAGAGTCCTACGCTTTTCTGCCGGCTCATTTCGCCATTCGGGGGCTGATGCATGAAGTGGCCCTCTAAGTGAACAGTATTGGGGCCAAGAGTCTTCGGGCGGGCCTCCTTCGTTTCCGTGACTCTCGCAGCGGCAAAGTGTTCAGCAAGTTCGCCTGGAATCGCAATTCCCTTAGACAATGTCCACTCAACAACTTCGTTCGGTCTGATCAAGTCGTCGCGCGTCGCGAGACTTCCGGAACAAACAGCCCTCTTCTTCAAAGACATGGTTGTCTTAAGGCTGATAGGGGACTCAAAGGTTGCATGGGGCGGACTGTGATCGGCGGGCCAGTCATCGGCAGCACACTTGTCACGATACTTTCCGTAGTGATTTAGAACGCCCGATGGGACGCTACGGCGATCGAGTCGTTTGGCGCCGCTGCGATCGCGTGCAGTGGCAGCCTGAAAGGCTGTCCTACTGCAGTGGCCGCACGATCGACTGCGGGCGCAAGTAGTCGAAGTAGGTTTCCGGCCCGAGCACTCCGCCCCCCAGGCCGCTCAGGTTGACTCCGCCGTACGGTACGCCATGAACGAACACGTTGTGAGCGTTGATCCAGCTGTTTCCCGCCACCATCGCCTCGGCGACCCTGGAGGCACGCGCAGCATCGTTGGTCCAAACGCTGTTGGCCAGACCATATTCGGTCGAGTTGGCCAACCGGATGCCCTCTTCTTCCGTCTCGAAAAGCATGACGTAGGCCACAGGGCCAAAAATCTCCTTCTGAGCCGCGATATTCTCGGGAGGTCCCGAGAGCATGGCAGGCTTCACATAGGACCCCGACTCGCAACCCTCGGCTTTGGCGGAACCGCCGCCGTAGAGCAACGGGGCACCTTCTTCCGGACCCCGGTCCAGAAAAGACAGAACACGTTCTTTCTGTTTCAAGCTGACGACCGGCCCCATGCCCGTCCTAGAGTCCAATCCATGCCCGATCTTGAGCTTGTCGAAGGCCTCGGTGCAGCTGCTCAAAAACTCCTCGTAGCACGCCTTTTGTACGATCCAGCGGCTGGCCGTGCAGCACACCTGACCGGTATGGAACGAGATAATCTGAACCAGCTTGTTGGCCGTGTCCTTAACGTCCACATCCTCGAATACTACGGCTGCTCCTTTTCCGCCCAGCTCCAGCTTCGTCGGCACCAGGTTGCCGCCGCAAGCAGTCGCGATAAACTTTCCTACCTCGGGGGATCCCGTGAAAGACATCCGCTTGATCCTAGGATGACGAGCCAGGGCGGCACCAGCTTTCGGGCCCAATCCGGGAACCACATTGATGACTCCGTCCGGAATCCCCGCTTCCTGAATGAGTTTGCCGAGGTAAAGGGAAGTCAGTGGAGTGTCTTCGGCCGGTTTGACGACCACTGTATTGCCTGCCGCCAGCGCCGGCGAGATCCCCCAGCCCAAAAGCAGGAAGGGGAAGTTCCAGGGGAAAATAAATGCGCACACCCCGTAAGGATGGCGCATGGCCCAGGCCTCGTGACCGGAAACGGCGATCGTCGAACGGCGGGAAGTGTGGACGGACAGATCCGTGTAGTACCGAAGCGTTTGACAACAGTTTCCGATGTCCGCGAACGCTGCCTGGTGCAATTTACCGCAGTCCAAAGCCTCCATGTCTGCAAGCACCTTCATATCCCTTTCGACGAGATCCGCCAGCCGATGCAGGTACACGGCCCTCTCGTTGGGTGGCAAGGTGGGCCACCCAGACTCCTCAAAAGCTCTCTCTGCGGCCCGGACCGCCTCTTCGATTTCCTCGCCGCCACAGGCTGCTACATGGGCAATGGGGATGGACGACCCGGCATCAACAACTTCGAGAGTCGCTTCGCTCCGAGGTTCCATATACTTCCCATTGATAAACGGTCTAATTGGATCGCCGGCCAGAAAATCCTCGACTTCGGTCATCAATCTAAAACGAACTGCGATCTGTGCCATGTCAGTCTCCCTTCATCATTAGATGAGTCCATTCTAGTGGTCCAGAACCGCTCCGTCACACAACTTTTCCTCAGGACAGCGATGAAAAATCGGTTCCGCGGAAAAAAACTCAAAGTTTACCCTCTCCCCGGTGTTCCTTTCCCGGTGGAAACACTAAACTGAGTAACCTGATTGGCATGATCACCCGAGACTGAACCTACTGATTCTCTAGAGTGCAAGAATGCATTATAGGAAAGTCTGTTCCATCACTTTCGTCGGGCTCGGGCTATTCAGCATGATATCCGGGGCCCAAGACGTCCAATTCGAAAATGTGATCGTCCACAAGGAGCCAGGGCGTTTCGGAGGCTGGCCTGCAAACAACGGTGTCTGGTCCTGGGGAGGTGAAATCGTTGTCGGTTTCAGCCTGGGATACTTCAAAAACGTGGAACGCGGCCACGCCATCGACGGAGACAGACCAACAGTCCTCCGACTTGCGCGCAGCATGGACGGCGGCCAAACCTGGAGTCTGGAAACGCCTTCCTTCCTCGACGAACGGGGGAAAGAGAAGGACCCTGTGGATTGTCCCGGAGGCCTCGATTTTACGCATCCCGACTTTGCCATGCGGGCAAGGATGAACTCGAGGGGCGAAAACCCTTCTTGCATCTACTATTCATTTGACCGCTGCAAGACCTGGCAAGGGCCCTACGCCTTCCCGATGTTTGACCAGCAGCGGATCATGTCCAGAACCGACTACCTGGTCAACAGGAAGAACGAGTTGGTGCTCTTCACTACCGCTTCCAAACGGAACAACAGAGAAGGCCGCGTGTTTTGCGCGCGCACGGTCGATGGGGGCAAAAGCTGGTCTTTTGTCTCCTGGGTTGGTCCGGAACCCACGGGTTTCTCCATCATGCCGTCGACTGTGCGGCTGTCCCCGACGAAACTCCTGACGACGATCCGTCGAAAGGAAGGACCGGAACATTGGATCGAAGCCTGGACGAGTGACGATAACGGTAAGAACTGGAAGTACCTGAACCGGCCTGCCGAGTCCACAGGCGGGTCGGCTGGGAATCCATCAAGCATAATCGAACTCAGAGATGGCCGGCTTGCCATCACCTACGGATTCCGATCGGAGCCGTTTGGGATTCGGGCCCGCCTGAGCGAGGATCGGGGACAGACGTGGGGAGACGAGATCATCCTGCGGGATGATGGCGGCTGCTGGGACCTGGGATACCCACGAAGCGTGCAGCGGAAAGACGGCAAGATCGTCACCATCTATTATTTCAACGATCGCCCCGATTCTGAGCGCTATATCGCAGCCACCATCTGGGACCCCGGGGATGAATGAGACTGAACCCACGGCGACAGGCCCCTTGAGGAGGCATCCGAAATTCAGCTGTGTCCTGAAGCACTAGCGGAGGAGTTGAAGAATGAGAATTGACCACGCAGGCATCAAGACCCTCGAAGATCAGCAGGACCCCATCGTTCTCGACCGAATTAAACAAGCCGTCGAGACGATCGTGAACACGAAAGAACGAGGCGGTAAGATCGCGATCGTCACCGGCTCAGGACCGAATATTCACGAAGGTGTGACGACGATGATCGCCGAACTGATGCGGGTCGGCGTGATCGACGCAGTGACGACCAGCTCTGCGGTGATTTCCCATGAGATGGCAGGCAACCTGGACAGGGTCAGACGCTGCCAAGGCGAGGATGTTGGGATTAGCCCCTTTTTTCTACCGCGCGGCGGCGAGTTTCAACTCACGGAGATGGATGATGCGGAGATCAGAAAGATCGCCCGGCACGTCCCGATCGACTTCGGGCTGATTGAGCGCCTCAAGCGGGCCGAGGGAAAGACGACAATCAAGGCCGCGGGCAATCTCGGCTACCCCATGGGCCTCTGGATGGAGCATCTGGCCTGGGAGATCTGCACACTTGCCCGGTCCTACGGGGTCTCGTTTGAAGAAATCGCGGGACTAGGTGCCGATGAACGAACAATGATCGGCGTCGGTGCCAACAGAGGTCTCCCGGTCATGGTCACCATCCCGCAGCTCATCGGCGGCGGGCTGGTGGGCCTCAGTATCGGCGACAGTATCAGCATCACCGATCGGTCCGCTCGACTGGCACGCATTCTCGGAACCGCCGAGGTGATCATCGAGTCAGGTGTAGCTCTGACCCAGGAAGTCCACGACGGACCGTTCGAAAGGTACATGGGCCACGGACTCTGGTCAGCGTGGCACGGACACTACACCTACACTCTCGAGGGAAAAACCCTGGTCCGAATCGATCTGGACCCGGCTCTCGAAATGGTCTGTCAGGCGGAAAAGGAGGGGGGTGCTGTCCAGAGAGCGGCCGAGGAAAGCCTTCCCAAGACCAAGCTTTTCAAGACCCCGTTTCGGATGGAAATGTCCGGATTCGCCCGGCACGAAGGCAGTATCCCCATCATCTGCGACATCGGCGCCGCCTGGCCCATCCTGGCGCATCAGGTGGCCGGACGGCTGGGACTCGAACTCGAGTTTCTTTCCTTCCCCCAGGAGACGGAACAGGGAAAAGCCATGCGCGAGTACATCGTGCGGGAGATCAAGCCTCTGGACCGGGATAAGATGCTGGCGGAGCTGCAGAAGCGGACGACCTGGAACCCCTGCAAGTGGCCAGCCGAGTTAACGAAAAACGTATGAACGGCTGCGCCCACTCGTCCCACCAGCAGTGGCACACCGATCTGATGTATCTGTGGGTCAAGGGGCGCTGGTACCTCTTCATTGCGGTGCCGGACAGTTACACCCGCTACGCGAGGTGCACTGGGATCTGCTGTCGAGCATGCGAACCGCCGAAGTGACCGATGTGGTTCACGCCGCCTTGGAGACGTATCCCGGCGAGAAGCCCCGGATTGTCCACGACAACGGCGCGCAGTTCACGGACCACGACTTCAAGTAGCTGGTCAAGCGATTCAGCCTGGAGCAGATCCGGATTCGGCTCCATCATCCCGAATCGAACGGACGGATCGAAAGATCTCACGGCAGTCTGCGCCGGGAGGGCCTGGTCGATCAGAACCCGGCTCATAGTAGCCAGAACTCACCTCGGAGTGCCTCACTTCGCTCGTGCTAGCCAATTATCTTACTCTTGCATCCTGAAGGGCGGCGGGTCAGAATCAAGTGGAAGGAGTCGCTATGGGCAGAAGTCAAGTCTTTATGATGTCCCTGTTTTTCTCTTTGCTTCTAGGGCCTTCGGCCGAGGCAAGTTCCCTCTCTGTCGCCATCGGAATGGTCGAAATCACGGGGCCGGTTGGGTACCCGATGGGCGGGTATGGGGCGCGAAAAGAAGTCAGTACAGGAGTCCATGATCCTCTTCTGGCCAAGGTTCTTCTTCTTAAGACGGAGGATCAGCAGCTCACTATTGTGACCTATGACCTAGTCGGCTTTTCCTCGGAGAAGGTTTCCCGGGTGCTAAGAGAGAGGCTCGGTATCCCCTATGTTCTGCAGGTGTGCTCACATACACACTCCGGTCCGGTACCCAAGGATCGGGAGAAACCTTTCGAAGACCCTTGGTACCAGGAAGTCGAAGAAAAGGTCATCCGGCTGGTTGAGGACACGCAAGAGCGCTTCGTTCCCGCCCGGATGGCCGTGACTCAGGCTTCCATATTATTGGGACACAACCGCAGAAAGGTAAGCGAAGATGGCACGGTGACTATGTTCTGGCGGAATGCCGAACGTGTGCCAACCTCTCCCGTGGATCCGGGTGTGGGAATTATGCGTTTCGCGGATCGGGACGGCAAGGTTCTCGCTGTGCTCGTGAACTATGCCTGCCACCCTGTGGTGTTGGGCCCCGATAATCTTCGTTACAGCTCCGATTACCCAGGGTTTATGTACCGCTATGTGGAGAGAAAGTTAGGTGGTCCCGCTCTTTGCTTTTTCGTCCCCGGGGCCGCAGGTGACATCAATCCGTACAATGATAAGCAACGGGTAGATCAAGATGGATTTGGGGTTGCACAGAAGGTGGGCGAAGCATTGGGAGATGCGGTATTGGCCGCCCTCGAGAAACTGCCGGAAGAGGGGTTTGCCCCCCAGTTACTTATTTCACAAGAAATCTTCGA
>JAUVSF010000434.1 GCA_030597245.1 Acidobacteriota bacterium | reverse complement strand
TTCCCTTGCTGAGGGCTTCGACCCTCATTTTTGCGGTCTCGGCGATCCCCAAAGCCTCCAACCAATAGTCAACCTGCCGCTTTACGTTCTTTCCGTTCTTGAGACTGCCGTAGAAACGAAGGAGTTCGCGCACCTTCATTCTCTTGTACAGACCGCGCTCTTCAGGTAGATAGCCGATCCGATCGGTACAAGTTCCCCAGAGCTTCTCTCCAAAGATCCTGATCGACCCATGATCGGGATAGATGATGTTCATGATCATCCGAAGTGTCGTGGTCTTTCCTGAGCCATTGGGGCCAATGAAACCATAAACACTTCCCTGTGGCACGGATAGTGAAAGGTCGTGAACCGCGACCAACTCCCCGAACTGCTTGGTCACATTCTTGATTTCGACTGCGTTCATTCGGGCCCCCGTGTAGTCAGATCGAAAGGGCTGCCTTTCTGAAAGGCTGTTTTCCGGATCGGGCGCACTATCCCCAGGGTGTTTTTCGACATATCTTAATGTTCGATCCGGATGAACGAACCATTCAGTCATGCATTGACTCCATCAACTCCAAAGGGTTCATGAGCTCGCTGTAGCTTTGATCCAGTTCTCCCCGGTAGGCAGCCAGAGACTCCTCCAGGGCGCCGGGAAGCCCTTCCTGCCAGGGAATGCGACCGGGGTCATTTCGCAACGCTTCGAGTTCTGCATCGAGGGCTTCGCACCATCCATCGGACGCCTCTGTATCAGGTTGCCGGCAACTCTCGGTTCCGTTTTCCAGAATGGAGATAAACAGCTTTCTGACCTCTCTCTGGATCCGGTGTTTTCTCCGGGCCCGAACCTCCTCTTCGCTCTCCATGTCGTCATCATCATGATCTCTATTCAATAAGGTGAAAGGAGGTCCGTCGCTTGGAGATTTTCCCAACCAGCTGTAATAAACCAGGACATACAAATAGCCATACTCACCCAAGCCCATCTTTTCATCCAGCAGTGCCTGTGCTCGGACTCGATGAAAGGCTGCAATCTTGGGCAATGCACCTGCCCCAGTACCAATGATTCGCAGGATTCCAAAAAAGGACCCGCCCCCATCTTCCATTGTATCAATACCGGACATTACAGTCTTGAGTGATTCGGCAATCTCCTCGCGAATGGGAAAGGTGGCATCTCGAACTTGAAGAAAGGCTTCAACTCTTTCTGGGGTCAGCTTACCGCCGGGTTCTGGGACAAACGACCCGGGTGCGCCATAAGCCTCTTTGACCTCGGAGACCGTTCTCCCCATCTCCTCGAAGTCCTCAATTGTGTCCTTAACGAGCCAGTAGCTGCCGAGCCCGACAACAACCAGAATCAGAACCAGAGCGGCACACCCGATGCCGCACCCCATCAGCCACTTAGAGGCGTCGTTTCCCATGAGTACCCTCCTACCATTAATCGTATTACGGGGGCTGTGTCGAAGACCACAGTCCCCGGAGTAATTACTAATTGATACGTAGGAAGTCCGGGGTTTCTTCAGATTAGAGCTTGCTGAACAATTCGTTAACTCTCGGAGCAACTTGAGATTCAGATGTGTGGGATTTGGGAATTGGGTCTTGGTGATTCTTGGTGACCTTTGTGGTTAGGTTTTGAATTGCCCCGGCTAACGGAGGTGCGTGTATCTTGCATCTTACCTCTTGCATCAGGCGGCTCACCGATTATCATCTAGTCCGGAGGTAATCAGTTTGGGAAAGCCAAGGATTCTACGGGGTGCGATTTTGGGAATGGCGACTGGTTTGATTGCCATCGTGATGTCATGTTCGGTTGACCCAGACCAGTTCGCTGAGTGGAGAACATACCAGGGGGATCCCGGTCGGAACCAGTACTCGACTTTGGATCAGATCGACCGAGAAAACGTTGAGCACCTCGAAGTTGCCTGGATCTATCAGACTGGTGATCAGAGAGAAGATAATCGCTCTCAGATTCAGTGCAACCCGGTGGTTGTCGATGGTGTCCTCTACGCGACTTCGCCAAGACTGAAAGTGTTCGCCCTGGATGCTGCAACCGGAAAAGAGTTATGGTCCTTCGAACCGTTTCAGGGAAGTGCTTACAGCGATTCTTTAGGAGTCAACAGGGGCGTCGTCTACGGGGAAGCAGGGGATGATCGCCGAATCCTGTATACCGCGGGTCAGTACCTCTTTGCTCTCAGGGCAGCTTCGGGTGAGCTGATAGAGGATTTCGGAACGCAGGGAAAAGTCGATCTTCGAGTCGGGCTGGATCGGGAGAATGAGGGCCTGTTCGTTAGTTCGACTACGCCCGGAGCCGTCTACGAAGATCTATTGATTCTTGGAACTCGAGTTTCCGAGGGCCCAGGACCGTCTGCGCCGGGGCACATTCGAGCTTACGATGTCAGATCAGGTGAGATCAAGTGGATTTTTCACTCGATTCCCACTCCCGGTGAGTTCGGCAACGAAACATGGCCGGAAGGGGCCTGGAAGACAGCGGGAGGTGCCAACAGCTGGGCAGGCATGAGTGTTGACCATGCCCGCGGGATGGTTTTCGTTCCCACTGGATCTCCCGCCTTTGTTTTTTGGGGCGGCGATCGTCATGGGTCCAATTTATTTGGGAATTGCGTCCTCGCTCTTAAAGCTGATAGTGGCGAGAGGGTTTGGCACTTTCAGGTGGTTCATCACGATCTTTGGGATCGGGACCTCCCTGCACCCCCGAACCTCGTGACGGTGTATCGCGATGGCAGCCCGGTTGATGCCGTTGCACAGGTTACAAAGTCAGGTCACGTTTTTCTCTTTGATCGAGATTTCGGCGAACCGTTGTTCGAAATCAACGAGGTACCGGTTCCACCTTCCGATCTCGAGGGGGAAGAGGTCTGGCCGACTCAGCCGCTGCCCGTCAAGCCGGCCCCTTTCGCCCGCCAGGCCTTTAACAGGAGCGATATTACTACTATCTCTCCTGAGGCTCACGAGTCTGTCCTGAAACGCTTCGAAGGTGTTCGGACGGGTCAACAGTTCATTCCCCCCAGTACAGAAGGTACGATGATCTTCCCCGGTTTTGACGGAGGCGGTGAGTGGGGAGGAGCTGCTTTTGATCCAACATCTGGAACCCTTTTTATAAACGCCAACGAGATGCCCTGGATTCTGACGATGGTAGACGTGGGGGGGAGAGAGCACAGACTAACTTCAATTGGAGCGAGAGTCTACTCGGTGAACTGTGGCGTCTGTCATGGTGAGAATGGAGAAGGGGACCAACAGAACACATATCCTCCACTTACTGATTTGGGCGACAGCTATTCCCAAGATGTCATGATGCAGGTTGTTGAGGAGGGAAAAGGGTTCATGCCCGGGTTCGCCTTTCTGCCTGAGGCGGAAAAACGGGCACTTGTTGAGTTTTTGTTCGGTGGATTTGACCCCGAGTCAGGAGCGTCAGAGGAAGCCGAAGACCTGCCTGGAGTTCCTTACACTCACACCGGCTACAATCGCTTTTTGGATCAGGACGGCTACCCGGCTGTCGAACCACCCTGGGGAACGTTGAACGCGATCGACTTGAACAGCGGTGAACTCAAATGGCAAGTACCCTTGGGAGAGTTCGAGGAATTGACAGCGCAAGGAATTCCGCCCACCGGTACCGAGAACTATGGTGGGCCGATCGTGACGGCAGGGGGGCTCGTCTTTATTGGGGCAAGCAAGGATGAGAAATTCAGGGCGTTTAATAGTGAGACCGGTGAATTGCTCTGGGAAACCAGGTTGCCGGCCGGAGGCTATGCAACGCCGGCTACCTTCGAAGTGAATGGCCGGCAGTACGTTGTCATAGCTGCCGGTGGAGGGAAGATGGGCACGAAGTCGGGTGATTCCTATGTTGCATATGCGCTGCCTTAGCGGGCTTGCGGTTGAAAATCCTTCAATAACTATTGTATAGTCCGCGGTCTACGTTGAAGCATACCAAGTTCGCTTTTCTCACGGTTTTGCGTAGCAATTGAGTTTTTGAAAAAGGGAGCAGATTATGGCGACCATCGATTTTGGGGGAGTAAAGGAAGAGGTCATTACCAGAGACGAGTTTCCGATCAGTAAGGCGAGGGACGTTCTCAAAGACGAGACCATTGCCGTCATCGGGTACGGGGTCCAAGGCCCAGCTCAGGCCCTGAACATGAAGGAGAACGGGTTTAACGTAATTGTTGGTCAGGCTGGCCGATTCAGGCGGGATTGGGATCGAGCACTAAGCGATGGTTGGGTTCCGGGTGAGACTCTGTTTGAGATCGATGAAGCGGTAAGCCGTGGTTCGATTATTCAGATCCTGGTTTCTGATGCTGCACAGAAAGCTATTTGGCCAATCGTTAAAGAAAGGTTGAATCCTGGGGATGCGCTCTACTTCTCCCATGGCTTTTCGATCGCATTTAAGGATCAGACGTCAGTCATTCCACCTGCGGATGTGGACGTCATTTTAGTGGCTCCGAAAGGTTCAGGGACCTCCGTACGACGCAACTTTCTCTCCGGAGCTGGAATTAATTCCTCGTTCGCAGTAGGGCAGGATGCAACCGGCCGGGCACGTGAGCGTGCTATCGCGGTCGGGATCGCTATTGGCTCTGGCTACCTCTTTCCGACCACGTTTGAGAACGAAGTCTTCTCGGATCTGACGGGTGAGCGGGGGGTCCTGATGGGTGCACTGGCAGGGATAATGGAGGCACAGTACGAAG
>JAUVSF010000733.1 GCA_030597245.1 Acidobacteriota bacterium | reverse complement strand
TATTCAACTCAGCGATGACCAAATCCAATGCACTCCGGGTGTCTCCTTCGTAAGAAAGGATGGAATCCGCATACTGGCTGCTGGGTTCGACGTAGTCACGATGCATCGGAAGGACGGTCTTCTCATATTGGCGCAGGACGGACTCCTGGCTGCGACCCCGCTCCTGCAAGTCTCGGCTGACTCTGCGCTGCAACCGAGTTTCTGAGTCAGCATTAAGGTAGAGTTTCAAGTCCAACTGCGATCGCAAAGGCTCATGATGGAGCACAAAGATCCCTTCAACGAGGATGACCGGTTTCGGTAAAATGGAGACTATCTGGGCTTTTCGAGTGTGGGTGGAAAAATCGTAGACCGGCAGATGAACTTCCTGCCCTTTCTTCAACTTTCTTAGATGAGACACCAGTAACTCGAAATCCACGGAAGAGGGGTGGTCGAAGTTGACCTTCTCGCGCTCGATAAAGGGCAAATGGGAAAGATCGTGATAGTAAGCGTCCTGCTGGATGATCGCACACCTGTCTCCACCCACTTCAGCAACGATCATCTGCACAAAGTGGGTCTTTCCGGAACCGGTTCCTCCTGCGATGCCGATCAGGGATGGTTCAGTAGTTGCTGTCATTGTGGTGCCTCCTCCGTCCGCCCAGTCGGCAATTCTGCAGGATCTCGATGGCGCGCTCCCTGAGTCGGTTTGCTTCTTGTTCTCCTTGCTCGAGAGCTTTCTCTATCGCGTCGAGAATGTCGAAGTAAAGCTGCCAACCCTGGCGTTCCTTTAGATACTGCTTCTCGAAGGACCCGCTGGCGACAAACTGTAACGCATTAGCAAGTCGGCTGCTCCCCGACTCCACGAATTCCAGCCCCTGATCGGGTTCTTCCCGAGTGAAAAGGGATGCTGCTTTCAGGGCGAATCTGAGGAAGACGACGGTGATTGGTATCCTCGATACGAAGCACCCGGTGAACGGGTCAATCTTGTTCTTTATCTCCGAAGGGTCCTCTGAGAGTACCTTCGCATAGGCAGAGAAAAGGATGATTCGCACGTAATCTCCGAGTAGCTTTCCGACGCCGGCGGCTTTGATGGCTTCCTGGGCGAAGGCCTGTTTATCGTGACGCATGATCAGACCCTCCTGGTGGGCATACGCCAGGTTAGGGCTCGGATTATCGAACGTCGACAAGATGTAGGCCTGATCCTCGGCTCGTCCAAAGAATGATGGTGTGAAGGGCCGATGGCGGCGAAGACTATCTACCAGAATGCCGTTGGTTCCACCGGTGACATGGATTCTCTGGATACACTCTTTGATCCCATTCAGGTCCCCGTCGTTGTAGCGAGTCATCATCTCGGCTTCAGTGGAAAGTGCTTGCGGAAGCCTGGAGAAGAAGACAAGTTCGTCCTCGGCCGGCTCATGAGATGGGAACATGACATCTGGTGTGAACAGGGAGCTCTCGATATCGCTTTCGTTCACGAGGGCTCCAGCCAGCATACCCAAGTCAACCAGGCCGCCATCCATGTCAACACCTTGGGCTCCCCATAGAGGAGTCTGCAAGTGCTGGAAGGCAGTCTTCCCGGTTTCGGAAAGGAGTTCCTGCTGGGGAAAGACCTGATCCAGGTCGATTTTGAAGGTGGCTCGAACGTCTCGGTCGATCAGGACATGCCACAAAGCGGCGATCGCTTTCAGACAGCTGTAGTGTCGTCCGTACTCTCCGTCGACTCCGAATGGCTCGAGGAGTTCTCTTGCGTCGGTTCTCCCGAGGTAACGCTGTGCAGCTGGGGCGAGAACCTGTTCGACAAGCTGACGTGTATCTGTTTCGGTCAGTACGTATAGTTCCAGGTTCCGGTCCAGATCATACTTGCGCAGCTCTTCCTCGAGATACTCAGCTGCCATACCTCGAAGGCCGGGATGGGTTACTGAAACCGATAATAAACAGCGAACTTTAGACACCGGTTCAAGCTGATTCCGCTCGAACTCTATTGCCTGAGCCAGGCCCAACATGCCGTAGACAGCCTCATTCTCTCTGGAGTCGGTCCCTATCTTGATAGGATGGTCATACCAGTATTCCTGAGGGGAATGCGATACCTCACGGATTCTTGTCCTGAGCGACTCACTTAGACTCAGTTTCTCGATGGGCTCCCCTTCAGGTGGGATCGTCAGCAGCACGTTTGATGTAAATAACACTTCTCGAAACGGGTTTGAAATGGGGTTCTGACTGAGCCGCGTTA
>JAUVSF010000489.1 GCA_030597245.1 Acidobacteriota bacterium | reverse complement strand
TTATGGCGAGGAGGAACGTTATGATTTTAAGAAGCCTTGTGATCTCCCTGTTCTCAACCCTGCTTATCGCATCTCCACTGCTGGCGCAGCACACCGTGCAGTCAGCGAAGTCAATTCACGACCAGCAAGAAAAACATCGAAAGGATGTGCTCAAGGAATTGTGGTCATGTACGTCTCGTCAGACGGTGTTTGACTACATAGGGTTCCAGATGAGCGGGTCTGTCGTCGTGTTAACGGGATTCACTATCAATGGGGCGTATAAGAATGAAGCCCAACGCAGGATCGAAAAACTCAAGTGGGTCACGCACGTGGTCAACGAAGTCGAGTTTTTGCCGGTCGAGCCGGGAGCACAGGAGATGCGCTCGGGCGCTCTGGCGATTCTCCAACGGGAGGTACCACAGTCTTTCCCGCAGAACCACGCCAACATCCGAATCAAGGTGGACAAGATGGTTATCACCCTGGTTGGATATGTGGAGTCTTACAACAAGTTGAGGTATGAAGCAGCGCTTGTCCAGATCAAGAACCTGCCCCTGGTTAAAGACGTTAAGGATGAAGTCCTGATCACGGATAAGAAGTAGAAGAGAGCGAGGGAGAATGACCCTTCGGCGGCGATATCTCTGCGAGGTTTCAACGCTGTGAGTGGGGCAGACACCAGGAACCCGCGGTTCCCTCTTTGTGCGAGCCGAGTTGTCGCCAAGCCGTGAAGCTTTTCGAAATGCGCATAGTTGATCTTCGCTTCCCTTCCCTCCCCAGCGCTGCTTACCCAAAGTTCGTTTTCTACATCTACATCTGGATAGTCCTTGTCGGCTCATTCGGCTGGTTGTTGGGGGAAACCGGAGGACCGATCACTGTGAACCACCATGAGGCAGTGTGCTCGGATTTCTCGACGTACACTGGCAACTGCCGCAGGGATCAGGACGGGACCGTCTTTCCACCTGGCAAAGGTTTTCGCCTGTACGCGCCTGCCATAGGGATCGAAACCGACAGCAGGTTTCTACAAGAGGGTGTAATAAACCGGGCTCATCTCTTGACGTTTCAGTCCGGCGATAATGTCCCTACTCTTGCTCAATCCCAGATCCCAGCGCACGGAGGGCAGCAGCGGGCGAGTCCTCCAATTAAGTCTTTTGGCGGTCAACTGCTAAAGAACTTCAAAGGCCTGTTCTCCAAACACAACCTGAAGCCCTTACTGATTGGCTCGGCGGCCACAGGGTTAGCGTCGATCGCTGACGATGAAGTCCAGGAGTACTTCGGCGAAACCCGGCGCTTCAAGGCACTGGGTGATGTCGGCGCAGTGGTAGGAAGCTCCCTGGTCCTGGGAGGCTTTTCCGGAGCCATGTTGCTCTGGGGCTACAACACGGAAAGCGACCGGTTTCGTTCCTTCGGCTTCAGTTTAGCGCAAGGTTTTGTCGTGAATGCCGGAATGACGGCTGGGATAAAGGCGTTGATCCCCCGCACCCGGCCCAATGGAGAAAATAGACACTCCTTTCCTTCCGGACATACCTCCGGCGCCTTTACAACCGCCGTAATCGTGGCCCACTACTACGGCAAACTCGCGATCCCGGCTTACGTGACAGCGGGCCTGGTTGGACTGAGCAGACTCGAGATGAACCAGCACTTTCTAAGCGACGTTGTCGCAGGTGCAACGCTCGGAATTATTGTAGGACGAACGGTGTGTCGGCAGACCGATCTATTCCGTGTCGGACCGATCACCTTGATGCCAACGGTCTTGCCGGAAGGCGGTGTGGCCGTTACGGCGTCCCTGGTCCGCCAGGAGTAGCCATGTACTTAGAATCAATAGTCGAAAAGGACTCGATCACGCCCGGTCTGATTTGGATGATAGTAACTCCGGGATTTCCAGTGCTATGTGACGATCCTCAACTGTGGGATTCACCACCAAGGACTCAAGGGGGACAGTGGGACACAAAGGAAATCAGCTGCTGTCACCGTTTCAGTCCTGCAAATAGGCACAAAAGAGTCGTAGCAGCTTCATGCTTTTTTCCACTGGCGCTCCGTAGAATTTGACTCCGAAAAAGTCTGAGTGCTGGTGCATCACCCTGGCATCAAACCAGAGCGCTTCCCCCTCATAGACCACTTTAAATCGAATATCAGCCCCGGTCGGTGGAACAAATTCAGTGCAGGTTATGCGGGCCCCTCCAAAGGACAGGTCGGTCACCTCAGCTTTAGCAGTCTCGAATTCCCACTTCACTTCGCAAGGAAACCTGACTTTTCGGCGATAGAACTGACGGTGCTCCCTACCGGGGTCTTTCTTCTCGTCTGTAGGAGAATGCATAGACCAATCCTCTCGAATCTAAGACACTCGATCTCTCAGATAGTTGTCAAATACAACCTTCCAAAATAGTTCTCGAAGGCGGTCAAGCCAAGTGATCTTCCAAGCGACAACCGTACGATCCAACTCAAAGGGTTCGGCCCGTTCGTACCTTCCCCGCAGGAATGCTCAAGAGAACCTCAGCCTACCGTTCGGTTCACTGAAGAACTAGCATAGAATACGAATACAGGCAAGACAACGTTTTGACAGTTGTCTAAAACAAGTAGCTGTATTTAACTTTAGTAAGGGAGGAAAGCAGCATTGAACAGACGCGAATTCCTGGCATCAGCAGCAGCTACCCCTGTCGCATTGACTTTCGAGTCAGAGGACAGTTTCGTTTCACTCTTTGACCGAGTTTCCCTGCAGGGATGGAATGTGGAGGAGGGTCCGGAATCCGCATTCTATGTCTCGGAGGGCGCCATTGCGGCTTCGAAGTCCTCGACATTCCCTGCCTGGCTCCGCTCGGACCAACGGTACGAAAACTTCGATTTCCGATGCGAATTCTTCGTTAAAGGGTGGATCGATGGAGGGGTCTATCTACATGCGCCCCGCCACGGGCGGGCAACTTGGGCGGGAATGCAGATCAAGATCTTTCATCAGCAGGATGAGGTGCCGAAATCCAACTCCATGGGAGCAGTGTTTCCGCTGATTGCTCCCTCGAAAGTTAACGTCAAGAGTGAAGGAAGTTGGAACTCACTTCGGATTCTGATGGATTGGCCCCGGCTTCAGGTGTGGGTCAACGGGGACCAGGTTCAGAACCTGGACGTAGAATCCTATCCAGAACTTCGCTTCCGCTTGCGAAAAGGATACTTGGGTCTGAGCGGCCTCGGTTACCCGATTCGGTTTCGTAATCTGAGGATTCGAGAGTTGCCCGAGCGTGAGAGGTTGGAGGAGCTGTACGTAACTGAAGCCGATTTCGAGAAGTGGTTTATCTCAGAAAGCTCCGAGCGCGTTCCGGTTCGCTTCGAACCTCTCGGCGGAGTCCTTCGCGCGAGTGGTTTGGGGCATCTTGCGACCAAAGAGAAGTTCCGGGATTTTGACCTGAGTCTTTACGTGCGGGGTCCCAAAGAGCACAACGGTGGAATCCTGGTTCGATCATCCGGAAGAGGGTTGCCGGATCCTAGACATTACGAGATCCAGCTCCACAACGTGGCCGAAGCACATTATCCAACAGGTTCACTCTACCATCACGAGAGATCAACTTACCCCCGAATCGAAGATGAGAAGTGGTTCCCCATGCAGATTCGTTTTAAGGACCGACACTGCCTGGTTCGGGTCAATGGGGACACCGTGCTGGAATATACGGGCCTGAAAAACCTTGACCCGGGTTACATCGAGTTGCAGGCGCACCAAGCCGGGAGCTGGCTGGAGTTTAAGGAGATCCGCATCAAGCGGCTTTAGACTGGACTGCTTATGGGATTAACCACTAAGTCACAAAAGCACTAGAATTCTCTAGTGATTTCGTGTTTTGGTGGTTAAAGAACCGCGAGTTGGAGAAGCAGTTTGTGGATTGGGAGATAGAAGCAGATGCTCTTGGTTAGTTTAGTCATTCTACTCGCTCAGATTGAGATACCGGGGTTCCCCGGCTCGACGGTTGAAATTGACAAGCTGCATCTTCGCTCTGATTTGGAAGAAACCCGTGTTAGACCTCTCGAGAGCGTCGTCATCCAGCTGCAAGCTTTTGGCGTAGTCGAGAATCCAGATGGTGAGAATCGGCGCGTTCGCCTCCAGGCGGG
>JAUVSF010000105.1 GCA_030597245.1 Acidobacteriota bacterium | reverse complement strand
TACGATTCCGTTGCGGGAAAGGTAGTTGAGTCGAAGGCTGCCGGGGTGATCGCCGAGACCAATTATGACTATGGGCGCCAGTTGGCCCGACGCGGTTATGCTGTAGCCATACCCTGCTTCCTTCCCTTCGGTAGACGATCGGGAAACAAAGCCGCCTATGGTGGAGATGACATTTGCGCCGTCACGTTTGTCCGGCTTCAGCTGCTGGGAAAAGTACTCATCGCAGAGAATCTTCGCGATGCCCTCTGGGCGTTCGAGTTCCTGGCCCGCCATCCCGAGGTGGATTCCGAGAGAATAGGTTGCGTGGGATTGTCATATGGTGGGCGCATGAGCATGCTGACAGCAGCCCTGGAGCAGCGCATCCGGGTCGCCGTCATTTCAGGTGCCCTGAACGTCATGCAGGAGCGGATCCAGGTTCGTTACAGCTGTGGAGCCCAGGTGATTCCTGGACTGCTCCAGTATGGAGATGTGCCGGAAATCGCCTCCCTGATTGCACCGCGGCCCTGTCTCTGGGAAATTGGCAGCAGTGACGGTCTCATCGACTCCGAGTGGGCGGAAACGGCTCTGGACCGTATCCGTAAGGCCTACCGGGCTTTGAATGCTCCCGGTCAGCTGCAAATCGACCGGTTCAGCGGAGCCCACAGGTGGAATGGAGTCAAGGCGTATCCACTTCTCGAAAAAGTGCTGAATCCAGGTTCAGCTTGATCTTGTCGGAATATCGCATTGGAGGTCACACTGAAAGATACTTGTAAAGGGCCTTGGGTTACGGTTCTGCTGACCGCCCTTCTGGCAACCGGCTCTCCGCTTCTGATGGGACAGGGTTTCACTTCACGCGAAGAAGCCATGAAGGTGTTCGCCCAGCTTCTCAAGATCTCACCTGATCACCCGGATGTGAAAGTCAATGTACGCCGTATTGAGGAGCGGGAAGGGCTCAGAATTGAAGACATTTCCTGGACCTCTTTGGATGGGCAGGAGCCTTTAGCTTATGTTGTGCGGCCGGCTCTCGCGCCTGACCGTCTTCCTGCGATCATCTGTCTTCATGGATCAAGTGGAAGCCGCGACTCGATGGTTACGGAAGAGTTTGGCCGGGGAAAATGGATTCGTTACGGTAACGAAACCTCTCATGAGAGGCTTCTCGGTTGGGCTCGTTAACTAGCTCGTCAGGGGTACCTAATTCTGGCCCTCACACAGAGAGGACTCGACCGCAGAACGCCCGACACGAATGACCAGTCAAAGGAGATGCTGGTGAGAGGTAGGACTCTCATGGGCGCTATTGTCTTCGAAATCCGTCAAGCCCTGACCTATCTTCAAAAGCGTCAGGACGTGGACCCCGACCGCCTCGGAGTGACCGGAATGTCCTTCGGAGGAATAACCACGTTTTATAGTTGGCTGGTTGACGACCGAATCACTGCTGCTGCCTCAATTTGCGGAGGAGTCGGTTCGGTCGGAGAGTTTGTCGAGACGGGTTCGAGGGGCTACCACGGCTTCTACTGGTGGATCCCCGACATGCTCACCCAGGGTGATCAAGGTGACTTCGCAGCAGCAATGGCCCCACGGCCTCTGATGCTTTGGGCTCCGTTGGATGACATAGGGATGCCTAAAGAAGGAGTGGACCGCTTCTTGAGTGAGGCTTATCCCGCCTATTATGAGACCGGTCACTCAGAGAATCTCCTCGTTCTGAGGCCTCCCGGCAAGCACCAGTTCACACTGGAGGCATTCAAGGCTATGAAAGAGTTCTTTGATGAGTACCTGTTGAAGTGACGCGACGGATTGATGTCCTTTTTATGAATGGTAGATTGTGGATGAGCCTGTGGTTTTCGAGGGGTTTCCGATCCTCCAGACCGGATCCCGACCTATCCGATTTCCCGAAAGGAATCCGGTAAGTGAAAGAATTAATCGAACAAACCCGCTCCCACGGCAGAATCAGAGAAATCACCCTAGTCATTCTTGCCTTGACGGCATACGCGTGTACAGAGAGTGTCCCAAAGGCAAGCGAGGTTTCGATAGTTGTCAACTCGTCCGATTTCAATACCATCCAATCTCGGACCGCAGGAATTCAGGAAGCGGTGGATGCATTGCCTCAGGAAGGTGGTGTCGTCTACATCCCGCTTGGCAATCATCAAATCAGCCGTGCCATCCACCTTCGCTCAGGCGTCTACATCAGAGGCGAAGGAAACCACACGGTGGTGAGCCGCCGCTGGGAAGTCTTTCATACACCGCTTGCTCAACCCGCTTTAGAGGGGGCGACCACGGTCGAGGTCGAAGACTCATCAGGCTTTGTGCCTGGTGATGAGATTTGCCTTCAAAGTAAGGAATCCTATGGATGGTGGAGTCTTCACACTATCATCACCGACATTTCCAATAATGTCGTGACCCTGGAGGATGAACTGACCCACGATTACCTGCCTGAAGAGAAAGCTCAGGTACTCAATCTCTTCCCTGCGTTTCATGCTGAAGACTCGAAGGATATACGAATCGAAAACCTTTCCATCGATGGTGGTCTAACCGATGAGGATCGAAAAAACGTACCAGTGGAGTTCACTCTTTCAGCCGTACATTTCAGAGCGGTCGATGATTGCGTTGTCTCCGGTTTGCTTGTGAAAAACTACCCTGGTGATGGAATTAGTATCCAGTCAGGCGATAACGCCACCGTCAGCAATTGTCTAAGCGAATACAATTTGGGTCATGGATTTCATCCTGGAACGGGACTTTCCAGCGGGGCCTGGACCAATAACATAGGACGCCACAACGGGTGGGACGGACTCTTCTTCTGCCACCGGGTCCGTCATACGATCATTTCAGGCAACCGCTTCCACGACAACGGCTGGAATGGAATTGGAAGCCTTGGCATTGGCGGTGAGGGCGGAGACCGATATAACGTTGTTTCGGGGAACTTTTGCTATAACAATGCAAAAAGCGGGATCGAATGTCGCGGTGGAGGTAATAACACAGTCAGCAATAATGTCTGTGAAAATAATTCGCAAGGTGATCCCGGACGTTGGCCGGGTATTTTAGTGGTTGACACACACAACACCATTATCAGCGGGAACAGGTGCCTCGATTATCAGGAACCAGCATCGAGCAAGACTCAGGGTTATGGCATTCTGGTGGAGGGAAGCAGTCACGACAATATTATTACCGGCAACATCATCACCGGACATTCTCAGGATGGTATTTACGGAGATGCGCTTAGCCGAAGCATCGTCAGGGAGAATATCGTAAAGAAAACACACGAACCAGCTGGAATCTAAGAAAAGCCAAATTCAGTCCCAAAAGAGTCGGGACAACACAAACTGAAAGACAGCGTTCTTTTATTCAATCGAATTGGGGTTCGCCAAAGAGATCGAGGAGGGTACCGGATGGTTGAATTCACTTGGCTAGACTACTTCTGGACGTTTGCCTATCTGATCCTGATGATCGGATGCGGTGCGATTTTTTATCGACTGGGCAAGCGATCCGGATCTGATTTTTTCCTGGCAGGAAGGGGGTTGCCCTGGTGGTTGCCCGCAACTTCCAACTATGCAACCCACACCGCAACAGACACTCCGATGTGGTTTTCCGGATGGGTCTACGCTGCGGGACTGCGGGGATTGTGGTACTCACTGTTTACCGGGTGGTGTGCAATAAGTGCTTTCGTATCGACGAAGATCTTCCGTCGTTCCCTGGCCGGGACCCAGGCTGAATGGCAGACACTTCGGTTTTCCGGTCTGGGTGCCGAGCTGATGAGGGGGTGGCTCGCTGGTTGGCAGTTCTCCATGTGTATGTTCATCGCCGGTTGGGTGGGTATTGCCATGGGCAATGTTTGCCATTACGCGTTTGACTGGCCGTTATGGTGGGGACTGGTCCTGTTTTCGAGCCTGTGCTGCCTTTATGTCATCGCTGCCGGATACTGGGGAGTCATTATTGCGGATGTCCAGCAGGGGATCACGATGTTTTTGGTCATTATCCTGGTCTCGGTCTGGGCAGGCATTGCCGCTGGAGGCCCCACTGAAATCGTGACCAAGATTGAAGCCATGGGAAGGGGTTGGATGCTGAATCCCTTTCATTTCACCGGCTGGTTTTCAGGTGACTTTCCCATCATGTGGCTGATCACGATGGTTGCAGTTCCTTTCTTAGGCGGATTGGGCATGGCCACCCATTTCGACTGGTTTGTGGAAGCGCAACGGATCCAGTCAGCCCGCAACATCAAAGATGCTTCCTACAGCATCTGGTGGGGAACGGCCGCCGTTATCGTTCGCAATTCCATCTGGGCGTTTGCTGTGCTGGCGTTCTTTGTTATCTATCCAGATTTGACCGATCAGTCCGATTATCAGCTTGCCTGGTTCAGAATTGGCTTTGAGTTCTTCCCGGTTGGAATGGTCGGATTCTTCTTTGCCGCAATTCTCGCCATTCACATTTCAACCGTAGCCGGGGTCCTGAATCTTGGATCCATGTATGCAACCCGGGACCTCTATCATCATTACATCAATCCTAAGGCCAGTGAAAAACAGGTTGTCTTCGTAGGACGGCTAATGACCGTGGTTGTTCTATTCGGCTCGTTCTTTTTTGGGTTGATGATCGGAGAAGATGTTACCAAATGGCTACTGTTTGCTCTCTGGTTAATGGTGGCAGGAACCTGGTTGCCCAACATCCTGCAGATAATCTGGTGGCGCTTTAATGCCTGGGGATATCTTTCCGCATGGGTTGCCAATCTCGGAGTCTGCTGGCTGGTGGTCTGGGTACTCCCCGCTTTCGGGATTCTGACTGATCTGCCCGATTATGTTCAGTTCTGGTTGCTCATGCTGCTGGTCGGAGTAATTTACCTGCCGATCACTCTGCTGACGAAGCCCGATGACATGGACCGACTGGTCAAAATATACGTACAAACCCGCCCGATCGGGTTCTGGGGACCGGTTCGAAAAGAAGCGGAACGCCGCGGACTTCTTCGTGCCATTGAAATGATGGATTTGCAGGCCGAAATGGAAGCAAGAAAGGAGGCAGGAAATGGGATGGATTAGAAGGGACTGGACTCCCCATGAAGCTGACGAATGGAGTAAGGAAGACTGGATCGCGGTGATCTTGTCACCTTTCAGTTACATTCTGATTACTATGGGACTGGCGTTGACATTGTTCCTGCAACCGCTCGGTTACATTCTCCTGGCTGTCGGTATCGCCATCACTATCTTTCTTTTTTGGGTCATCGATCCGAAATTGACTGCCATTTCCTCTGAGTACGAGAAGAAGCAGAGACAGTATCTCAAGGAACTTGAACAGATACAGAGATGGGAGGAGGAATAGCATGGATCAAGGACTGGCCGTTGTTATCGGCATGAGTATCTCATATCTGTTTTCACTGGCAGGACTCATTTGTGCCTGGATTTACTACAACAAACGTAAAAAGAAGCGCCAGAAATAGTCGTAAGTCGTATTTCTGAGTTGGAGATATTTCAAATATGGATTTCACACCACTTCAAGAATCGGTCCGGATAGGGCCTCCAATTCTAGGTTATATCATCCCGGCATTGATATTCGGGATTTCATTCGCAGTCGCGTGGGCATTGTACCGGCACTTTACCAAACAGCTGGAATAGGACATAGACGAGATAAACCCGAATTGTCTCCAGGATGGGGACGTGCCCCTCCGTCGGCGGGCAGGCAGGCTCATCTTGGTGGACCACATGCCCTCGGCTGGGCGCAACCCGGCTACAGAGACGGTTACTTTGCAGGATAATGGGGGACCCATTCCCGGAGAGCTTATGGGTAAGTGGAAAACCGGTTGGGGAGGTCAGCTACTCTCACCCGGATGAAACGAAGTTCTTACCCGGAACATCCCTCCAGTTCCGGTGGCTCTAGTCCCCTGGAGAAATGACCTGTTGGCTCGTTGTTTTGTTCTTGCAAGATTCGAACGCCTGAAAGATTTGCGGCGCCTTTCAAAATAGAAGAAAACAGGATCATTGGAGACGAAGGATGTCGATACCAAGACCCGTCACAGTCAGCATAATTTGGCTTGCCTGTAGCCTTACCACAGCAACCCCTGCGGAAGAGAAAGAACTTTCCGACGCAGTCCTGAGACAACTGGTCGATTTCGTTGCGATCGCACTCGAGGAAGCCGATCCGGAAAACCCGGGGATTTGTTATGTCAAGAGGCCTGACGAGCACAACCAGACACCTGGCTATCCCATGGCCTGGCTGTATAAGAATCCGCACCCACTGAATCCTTATTACGGCAAGCAGGAGATCTTCGAAAGGGCAGTGGCCATCACCGATAACATGGCTGAGATCAAGAGCACTCTGGAGTGGCCCTTATACAACCTCTGCCAGGTCTACGAATTGTTGGAGGAGGAACTGGATTCTGAACTGAAGAGGCGGTGGCAGGATTATGCGGCTTATTATGCAGAAACCCGCGGTATAAGACCCTATTTCTACACCTCCTTTAACCACGAAGCCTGGAATGCTCTGGCTGTCTTTCGTGCCGGCCAGGTGTTTAATAGACCTGAATGGCAGGATCGAGGCCGCCGCCTCATGCACCAGCTGCTCAAGATCCAGACTGAACTGGGTTATTTTGACGAAGGTCCACACCACGGCCCTTCGTTGAAATACAACCATACCCAGGTTACTCCCATGCTACTTTTTGCCGATTATGCCGGGGATGTGGAAGTGCTTCATGCGGCGAAGAAGCTGGCCGATTTTATGATCCGCTATTCATTTCCCGACGGTTCTCCAATGAGTACGTTTGATGGCCGGCAGAGTTGGTCTCTTGGGTATTACAGCCTTCTTTGCTATGGCTTTGACCGCTGGCCGAAGGGCAAGGAACTGAATCGACGGCTTTTCCGAACCAGAAATAAGTGGGGAGCGGTCAGCCCGCACAGTAAGTATTTCAATCTCTCGGACTGGTATGCCTATTTTGGATTCGGTTTTACACTGGATGAGTACCTTTCTCTTCGCCCTGACGCCGTCTCAGCTCCGCTGCCTCAGGATCAGAACGGATATCTAATGGTCGAGAGTGGGCCTACTTTTGGGGGTGGAGCGGCTCGTAATCATGATTGGATAGTGGCTATCTCAGCCATCAACTCTGACATACCGCGGCAGGTGGAAAGTCCCTATCGCCTGGAACGGCAGTCAAGATTGGATATATGGCACGAGAAGACCGGATTGATAATCGGAGGCGGCCACAACCATCGAGAAACGGATGTACCCCTGACGAATTTCCATCTCTTGACGGGTTATGCCGGGGTTGACTGTGAGTTTGGCCAATTGAAAGGGACCAGCTGGAATGACAAACGGGCTGTCTACATCCCACGGAATGTAGACTCTGATATTAGTCTGGACAGACAGATTTTGCGGGAGCATTTTGGTCAAGGTAATCTGTCCCTGGTCGTCACTCCACTGGATGAACATAAGCTAAGGATCGCTTACCGTTACGATGTGTTCACGGTAAAAAGGCTTTTGGTTCAGCTCCCGTTGATTGTCTATCACGACACAGAGTTGTACGTTGACGGCAAGTCGAACCAGATGAACCAGATCGTTCGGGTTGAGAAAGAGGTTAAGCTCTCGAATCCCACCATGGGCTCCGTGGTCAGGATAAGCGTGCCCGCTGGTTCACAGGCGGCCCTCAGACCCGGAATCCCACCACTGCGCTGGTACACTAAGGAGGATCATCCGCCCGGCCGCTACGAACCCTTTTATTCAATTCGGTTGCTTTCGGTACAGATCGACAATCCAGAACCGGTTGGTAGTGGTGAGTTTCTGGTTGAAATCATGGAGTAGTATTCATAGTTCTGATCCTCTTGAATGCTCGAACGTCGCAGCATTAGATGTCCGACGGTAGACGGTTTTATACGATACGGAGCCCTTCAGGGCGTGTTGCGATTTGAGCCGCAGACCCTTCCAGCCCGGGGTCCGCTATCTCTGGAAATAGGGTCCTCGGGTCACGTAGTTTGTCACCCTTCTAAGCCCGCAGCGAACTTGGCGGGTGTTTGCGTGAAGTGTATTGAGCTCATGCCACGACGTCTCACGCCAAGGCGCAAAGAACGCAAAGAGACGGTTGGGTTTTCGGTTAGAAAAAGGATAACCCTGCCGTGTAATTCAGGCTGAACACCAGTGAAACTCTTTTCGGCAACGCACCCTGAATGGGCAGGCTCACCGTTACGGTCCCTCGACCGCGCAGAGATAGCTGGTTATAGTGATCGGATGACGTCAAAAGAACGCCTCCTAGCCGTTCTCGAGGGGCAAATGCCGGATCGCGTCCCTTTCGCACCCAACATCTGGCAGTGGTTCGAATACCAACGGCGCCACGGCCTGCTGCCTGAGGAACTGAAGGAGTGCGAGTCCCATCTCGACGTTATGCGCGTCCTCGGTGTGGATGTCTTTGCGCGAAACTTGGTTACTGATATTCGCACGCGCTGGTTCGGAGCCCATGCTTTGCCGGCCTATCCCCGGACTGAAGTGGAGGAGACAGAGGAAGGGGGGCGGCGGCGGCTGACCTACCACACTCCACAAGGGACACTGAGCGAGGTGCTGGAGTTTCAACATGAAGGGTGCACTCTCGTTCAGCTCGAGTATCTGTTCAAAGACTTCGAACCAGAGAAAGCGGCCTGGTTGGCGCTTTTCGAAGATTTACAGTTGTCTTTCGATTGGGAATCGTTCAATCAGGTGAGTCGAGCGGTGGGTGACGACGGAATCGTGATCGCCGGAGAGGTAACCTCTCCGCTGAAGCAACTTCACTTGTGTGCTCGAGCCGATCAGACAACCTTTCTGCTCGTCGATCACGAAGTTGAGATGATGAAACTGATGGCCGTCTACGCCGAGAAGGCTTTGGGCTTGATTGAAGAGATGGCAAGTGGCGGAGTCCAGGTGATCATGTCCATGGACAACCTGGACAGTACGTTCTATCCGCCTCCTTACTTTGAACGCTACTGCTCGGAGTTCTACAGGAAGGCCGCGGAGATCTGCCATCGCCACGGTTCCTACCTTTTCAGCCATGCCTGTGGCAACCAGCGTGCAATCCTGCCTCAGGTTGTTCAAAGTGGGATTGACGGGCTCGAGGGGATTGCTTTTCCTCCCCTTGGGGACATTGATCTCTGGGATGCTAAAGAGGCGGGTGAATCCTTCATAGTGGTGGGAGGATTATCAGCGGTTGAGCTGGAAGGTCCAGTCACCCGGGAGGCCGCCGAGCAATATGTCGAGAAGCTGTTCCACCGGATGTTTCCTTTGGAACGTTTCGTTTTCTCCATGAGCTGTAATACGTCAATTCGCACCCGGTGGGATACCCTTCGTTCTTACCGGGATGCCTGGTTGAAGTTTGGCAATACCGGGAACTAATGAGGGTTTTGCAAAACAGCAGGTTTCAATTTGGGGCAATTCAGAAACTCATCACGAAGACACGAAATTCACCAGGATCACCAAGAATCACATTGTTGCCTTGGTGCTCCTTGTTGTGAGAATCGGCCGGGCCGGGGTGTCAGCGCACCTTTCCCTCCTTTAATCTGTACGCCATAATTAGATCGCCGGCTTCCAGCTAACCGGACAGGGGGCTGGTCCAAGGAGGATAAGCTTATGTTGCACTGGCCACCTCAATCCTGTTTCCACCTATCACTGTTCGTCTGTCGAATCTCGTATATTTTCTTGTTGCTAAGTGCTGGCCTGGGAACGACTCTGGCTTTCCAGAATGCCGCGGTTGCGGATTCGGAACTGGAGCCTTTGAATCGTCACCCGTACATGGTTCAGGAATACTTCGTCAACTGTTTACGCCAAGTCGAAGCTGAGGCCGACAGGCGTCGTGCGGCATTAAGTACGCGTGCCGATGCCGAGGCGTACGTGCGGGCGGTTCGGGACAAGATTAGGCAGTCTTTCGGTCCATGGCCCGAGAAAACGCCGTTGAACCCCCGCATTACCGGGGTCGTTGAGCGCGATGATTACAGAATCGAGAAGCTCATTTTTGAGAGCCGGCCGAATTTCCTCGTCACGGCCAATCTCTATATCCCGAAAGGCCGTGATTTTCCCCTGCCCGGGGTGGTCGGTACTTGTGGGCACTCTTCTAATGGCAAAGCTTCCGAGCTTTATCAGAGTTTCTCCCAGGGACTTGTCAAGCAAGGCTATGTTGTCCTGCTCTACGATCCCATAAGCCAGGGTGAGCGGCTCCAGTACACGAACGATCAACTCGAATCCGAGATCGGGGTCGGCGTTCGCGAACATCTCTATGCGGGAAACCAGCAGTTCCTTGTGGGTGAGTTCCTCGGTTCCTGGAGGGCGTGGGACGGCATCCGGGCACTCGATTATCTGCTGACACGTGAGGAAGTGGATCCCAAGCATGTAGGCGTGACTGGAAACTCCGGTGGCGGAACCATGACGACCTGGCTGGCCGGAGTCGAAGGGCGCTGGTCGATGGCGGCGCCGAGTTGCTTTGTGACCACGTTTCGGCGGAACCTCGAAAACGAACTCCCGGCGGATACCGAACAGTGTCCCCCTCGAGCACTGGCATTAGGACTGGATCATTCGGACTTCCTGGCTGCCATGGCGCCGAAGCCGGTCATCATTCTTGCCAAAGAAAGGGATTATTTCGACGTGCGTGGATCGGAAGAGGCGTACTGGCGTCTGCGTCATCTGTATTCCCTCCTCGGCGCAGAGGAGAATATCGGACTCTTCGTCGGGCCGACGACGCATGGTTACTCCCAGGAAAATCGAGAGGCAATGTACCGTTGGTTCAACCGGGCTACAAAGGTCTCAGACCTGCAGACGGAACCGAATCTGGTCATCGAGAAAGATGAAACGCTCTGGTGCACACCAAACGGCCAGGTTGCTGAGCTGAATTCACGGCCGATATACGAATTTACGGCGGAAAAATCCAGGTCTCTGACCCAGGCCCGGTCCGGTGAGTTAAGCTTGACGCAGCTCCAGGAGTCCGTCAGGAAAGAGCTCCGCATTCCCGATACGGGAGATTTGCCGGGCCCGTACTACCGCATTATGCGCAATTGGAGTGCGCGGGGATTTCCGAAGCCCCACTGGACGACGTATCTGGTCGAGACCGATCCCGGGATTTCTGCCGTCGTATACCGCTTGGGCGATGAGCGGCTGTTGTCACGACCCCATGCAGAGTCTAAGCGAGCCATTCTTTACGTGGCAAACCGATCGAGTGATGAAGAACTGCGCGAAGAAGCGCTGATTGCTGAATTGATTGAGAAGGATCCCGGTGCCACTCTGTATACCGTCGATGTGCGCGGTATCGGCGAATCGCGCCCTGATACGACCGACGAGAATGCATCTTCCGAGCAGTACGGCAGCGACCATCTCTATGCTATTCACTCGGTCATGCTGGATCGTCCGTATGTTGGTCAGAGGACGCATGATGTCCTCCGTGTTCTGGACTGGTTGGCAAGCATCGGACACCAAGAGGTGCATCTGGTCGGTAAAGGATGGGGAGCACTGCCGGCGGCGTTTGCTGGAGTCCTGTCCGACCGGGTCACGCGGGTGACACTCAAGAACGCGCCGACCTCGTATGCCGAGATCGCAGAGTCAAGGAACTACAACTGGCCGCTAGGGGTGCTGGTCCCGGGCGTTCTCGAATCCTTTGATCTGCCTGACTGCTATCGTGCCTTGAAGGCGAAGCAACTGCGTCAGATCGAGCCCTGGGGTCCGAATGCCAGGCCGTTCTAGTGTTCTGTCCCGGAAATTGATTCACAAAGTCTGCTGAGCTTATCAAAGATAG
>JAUVSF010000233.1 GCA_030597245.1 Acidobacteriota bacterium | reverse complement strand
GTCACGCCCAGAAGCTAAAGCCACTGCCAGTGCCCCGTTGAACGCATCTCCGGCAGCAGTCGTGTCAGTCGCCTCGGCTGAACGGCCTGGCACCAGACCCGCACCATTCTCCCCGGCATAGAAGGCTCCCTTGTGACCCAGCGTGATAACAACCGTAGCCACACCCTTCTCAAATAATCGATCAGCTGCTCGAGAGGCGCTCTTTTCATCGGTGGGCAGGATACCGGTCAAGATCTCAGTCTCGTTCGCATTCGGAGTCAGGACCGAGATTTTCTCAAGAAGATCCTTGTCCAGATCTTGAGCAGGCGCTGGATTCAGGATCACTGTGAGTCCAGCTTCACTGGCTGCTTCAGCAGCATATCGAACCGCAGGAATCGGGATCTCAAGCTGAAGCAACATAACCGACGCCTCTTTGAGGGCGGCTGCGGCTTGGGCCACATCAGCAGGGCTGAGTTGTCCATTGGCACCCGAGGCCACAGCTATCATGTTTTCGCCACCTCCGCCGACCATGATCAGGGCAACTCCCGAAGGCTTGGCGGAATCGCGAACAATGTAGTCTGTCACCAGTCCGTCAGCAACAAAGTTCTGAAGCGACTGATCGCCAAGCATATCGGTTCCGATACGAGCAACAAAGGTGACTTCCGCACCTAAACGTGCAGCGGCAACCGCCTGGTTTGCTCCTTTACCTCCCGCGGCGACAACGAATTCTCCTCCCAAGACCGTTTCCCCTGGCGCAGGAAGCCGGGGCATCTGCACGACCATATCGGTGTTGGAACTCCCTACAACGAGCACCTTCGGTCTCATCAAGCAAACCTCGAAACGATAATCAGGATCAAACCAGTAAGATACCCTAGAAACATCAAAAGAATCAGTCGATTGGTCCCGGCAGGGGCCTCAGCGAACTCCTTCCAGACGAAAACACCCCACACTGCGGCTACCATCGTCGCTCCCTGGCCCAGGCCGTACGAAATCGCGAACCCGGCCTGCCCCGAAGCCACTATGCTGAGAACCATCCCAACTCCCCAAATCGCTCCTCCGAGGATCCCGATCGAATGAAGTTTCGCCCCGCCCTTGAAATACGCCGTGAAGCTGACCGGCGTGCCAACAAACGGCCGCTTCATGATCAATGTGTTGAAAACCAGATTACTCACGACCAAACCCACGGAAAAGACAAAAACAGCCGAATAGGGGCTCAGTTTACCCGGCTCAAGGTCTGCAAAATTAAGTGACATCGACTGGGCCACGAAACGATAGAAGAACCCCATCAGAATCCCGCATAAAACCGACAGCGCCAATCCCTTGGTGCCAGCCCTCCGGCCCTGCCCGGGAAGGCGACGATAGGCCACAGCGTCCAGGAGAACGGCAGACGCCACAAGTGCCACCCCGACGAAAAGATAACCAGGACTGCCAATAGGAGCAGCAAGGTAGTTGACGACGACTCCCAACACCAGGGCCAGGCCAATCCCGACCGGGAAGGCCACAGCCATTCCGGCGATAGCAATGGCTGCAACCAGAAGAATGTTGGCAGCATTGAAAATAACACCGCCCAAAAATGCAGACGCCAGGTTCTCAACCTGGGCCTGCGCAAGATCCTCGAAAAAGCTACGGCCCTGCACACCGAAACTCCCAAGTGTCAACGCCATCAGCAGGGACAGCAGGAACACTCCTGCAGCGTAATCCCAGTAAAACAACTCAAAACGCCACTCCTTGCCGGCCAGTTTCTGAGTGTTCGCCCAGGAGCCCCAGCAGAGCATCGTAATCAGACAGAAAAACACGGCCCAGGAATAACTTTCGACAACAAACACCCCTCACCTCCTTGATACCCGAACCGATAGTCGCAATACAGGGATCCAGTTCAAGGGTCGTTCCGCTGAGACGACCGCAAAGGAGTCACACACGATGGTCCGCTTGAACCCGTTTCACTTCGGTGGTTATAGCACACCGTCCGTTGCAATAACACGCTATTCCCATTGCTTGTCTATCGGGAAAGCGGCGCATAGAATCTCGGTCAAGTGTTCTGTGCAGTGGGAACGAAAGTCGATATATGAGTTTATTTGAAACGATCGCTGTTCTGATTACGCTATCCGCTCTCTTCAGCTACCTTAACTTTCGCTACATCAAGCTTCCGAACGCGATCGGAATTATGCTGATCGCTCTCCTGGGTTCTACCTTTCTGATTTTGTTGAGCAGCTTCGGCTACCATCTCGATGACTATGCTCAATCACTGCTCGAAACCATTGACTTTGATGAAACCTTGCTTCACGGGATGCTCGCCTTCCTTCTCTTTGCAGGCGCGCTTCACATCAATCTGAATGACTTGGCCGGCCAGAAATACGTAATCGGCTGGCTGGCCTCGATAGG
This sequence comes from Acidobacteriota bacterium, assembly GCA_030597245.1. Classification (GTDB taxonomy): domain Bacteria; phylum Acidobacteriota; class UBA6911; order RPQK01; family JAPXNP01; genus JAUWTT01. The sequence goes on along the minus strand of JAUVSF010000233.1, from coordinate 5,060 downwards.
CGTTGTTGTTTCGACGATACTGGTAGGTACCTTCACCTGGATAGTCGTGGGACAGTTCGGGTTCGAGATTCCTTACCTTTACTGTCTCTTGTTCGGAGCTCTCATTTCTCCAACCGATCCCATCGCCGTTCTTAGCATTCTGAAGAAGATCGGAGTTCCCAAGAGTCTCGAGACGAAAATCTGTGGAGAATCTCTTTTCAATGACGGCGTCGGCGTCGTCATTTTTCTTGTCCTCTTTGAACTCTTGAGGGAAGGACAGGAGTTGACAGCAGGCCACGTCGCGACTCTGTTCCTGACTGAAATTGCAGGAGGCGCAATCTTTGGACTGGCAATCGGTTATATCACCTACAGGATGCTGAAGAGTGTAGACAACTACCAGGTTGAAGTGCTGATAACACTGGGACTCGTCACAGGCGGCTATGCCCTGGCGAATAAACTGCACATCTCGGGTCCGATTGCCATGGTGGTAGCCGGATTGTTAATCGGCAATCATGGCAGGATGTTCGCAATGTCCGAGACCACAACCCGGAATCTGGATACCTTCTGGGAACTGACTGACGAAATGCTGAACGCAGTTCTCTTCTTACTGATCGGCCTGGAAGTGCTTGTCCTCAAGATCTCGTGGGTTTTTCTCCTTACAGGTATCACGTTGATTCCATTGATCTTGCTTTCAAGATGGATCAGCGTGGCGATACCCATCACATTGTTTGGCTATTTCAGGGAGTTTACTCAAGGAGTGATCCGGATTCTTACCTGGGGAGGATTGAGGGGAGGCATCTCAGTAGCCCTTGCGCTTTCACTACCCCCGGGGAAACCCCGTGATCTCTTTCTCACCGCTACCTACGTCATTGTAGTCTTCTCAATCGCAGTCCAGGGATTGACGATCGGCTGGCTGGTCAACAGGGTGACTCGACACCGTAACACGACTTGAGACTTGGGGCCTGTCAAAGTGCGAACGACGAACTTCGAACGACGAACGGCCGGATGGCTCGACACTCTTTGCGATCTCTGCGGCTTAGCGTGAGGGAGTTCGCATCGTTTGTCACGCCTCTAAGCCCTTAGCGACCTTGGCGCCTTTGCGTGAAATAAATCGGACTCACGCCAAGAACGCCAAGTTCGCTAAAGGTTCATTCAAGCACGAGCACGAACGAAGATATCATTCTCCCGCTCTCAAGCCTCAAGCCCGTTCGTCATTCGTACTTCGTCGTTCGCACTTCGCACTTTCTTCGGGCCCCAAGCCCCAACACTCCAACACTCCAATCCCCCAATCCCCAAGACCCACAACATTTTTCTCCACAGGTGAGACAAATCACGGAGCGATGAACCAAGGGAGATTCATAATGTCGTTGTCCGTAGCCTGGTTAGTTGGAGAGGGCCCCGAGAAAGGGGCCTCGGACAGAGGTGACGACGGAAATGAGAAAAACAGTGCTCATAGTCGAAGACGACGCGGCCCTACGAACTCGCTGCCGGAAATTTCTGGAATGGGAGAGATTCGAGGTTTTGGTCGCAGAACATGAAAACGCAGCTTTCTGCATTCTCGAAGAGAATCGCTTCGATGTCGACCTGGTCTTGGTTGGTGTCACGCGCCACAACCAGATGCGTATCGACCGTCTCAAGGAGCACCTGCCCGACGCCACGTTTCTACTTCTTTCCAACGAACCGGAGTCGACTCGTGAGAAGACGGAGGAAACTGTTTCTAGAGATGTCTTCTATCCGGAGTCCCTTGTATCCAAGGTGAAACGTCTGCTGACACCCAAGAACGAAACGGAGTTATGGCGGAGCGCGTGAAACCGCCCTACTGCCGAGAAGCAAAGCCCGACCTCCAGTGTGGTCATATAAGTCTGCAATAAGGGTCCCCGGGCCATAGCAAGTTGATTCCATTCGGTAGTTCATCTCTTGCACTCTCAAGAGTTCCCCATTTATGGCAAGCGTTTCGGACCAGAATCGTCCTGGTACCATCTCCAAGACGAAGGAATGCTCTTCCAACCCCCGGGGAGAACCCTTCGCCATCTGTTTCTCTTTCTGCCATTGACTGGTAGAGACTCAAGGACTCGGCTATCATAGCTCCCGAGGACAATCAAAAGCGCGAGGTTTTAGATGAGTACAAAAGACACTCCACTGTCCATAGCTAACCTTAGAACCAATCTGGAAGAAATCCAGGCGAAAGTGGCTGAACTCCAGTCCTCTATTGCCTCCCTTGACAGCACCCTGACCGGGCTGACCGAAGAGGCCGACCTGGCGGCTCAACCACTCAATCTGAAAGGGCTTGCACGTTTCGCCAGTCGGCTCAGCGCCTTGGCGACGCAGGACAAGATATTGCAGGGCATCCTGGAAGAAACCAGAGATTTTGTGGATAGGGCAGCATTCTTCCTTGAATTCGAATCGGGCTACCGAAGTTGGAAGGGGTTTGGGTTTACTGCTGACACCCTCGAAAATCTGCTGATAGAAGACCCAAGCGACCCGATCATAGGCGCAGCACAGGACAGAACCCTGATTCAGATTGAAGGAGATCTGGGCAGGAAGATGAGCTGGCTGGGGTCCGGTAGTGGCATCGCGAGAAACGCGGTCTGCATTCCACTTGTGTTCAAGAACACGGTTCCGGTCGTCTTTTACGGCGATGCGTCAAGGCCAATAGAGGTTGGCCCTCTTGAGCTATTGATGCAACTCTCGGTCCTGGTTCTTCAGAATCATTACCTCACCCATCTTGTACAGCAGAGCCCGGAACCGGCCGAGTCCAGATGGCCCGTGCTGAAGACAAAGGAAATGGCTCCCGTGGCCCCGCCGGAACCGAGTCCCGAAGTTTCAGCGCCTCCTCCCGTTGCCCCCTTAGCCGAAGAAGTCCCAGGGGAAGAACCCGTCACTGAAGAGACCCCGTCCGAAGATGACTTTCGTGAAGAATATCTCTCTGTAGCAGATGCGCCGGTCGAACCACAGATCGAAGAAGGGCCGTCACCTGAAGTATCGCTTGAGGAAAGACCTTCTCTTGAAACGGCGCCCGAGGACGAAGCTGCAAAAACCGAAGAAGTGGAACCAGGAGCTCAGGAAGAAGAAATCCCTGAGATTATTCTTCCTGGATTGGATGAGGCTGAACAGTGGGATTCGGTGCCGATGGAACCGGGAGAGGGGGAGCCGACTCCTCCTGAAGAATTCGAAGCTCCGGAGGAAGAAGGTCCTGAGGCTGTAGAAGAGGAAGATGTCACAGAGAAGCGGGAGGAAGAACAGGAAGCGGCGGGAGCAGATGTGGAGGAAGAACCGGAGGCTGCCGAGCTCACACAGGAAGAGGAGGAACACGCCCACGCAGAAGCGAGGCGTTTTGCACGCCTGCTGGTAACTGAAATCAAACTGTACAATGAGGATGCTGTTGCCGAGGGGCGAGAATCGAGTGATCTCTACTCAAGACTCCAGGCGGACATCGACCGCAGTCGCGAAATGTATGAGAAGAGAGCTCATCCTCAGATTCAGGAGAAGATAGACTACTTTCACGAACAACTGATCGCACTTCTAGCGCAGGAAGAACCGTCCAGCATGGGCCCCGATTACCCCGGTGCCCAGTTCAATGATGGCGACGACGAAGGCCACCCATAACGGCGTGTTACCCAAAAGGGCACCCCCCCCAAAAAAATCCTAATCTCGAAGCTCGAAATTCGAAACAAATCTCAAGCTCGAAGATCTAGGCACATAGACAGGATCTCACCGAGTGGTCCCAGTTACCTGAAGTCCCTCCGGTTGCCTTGAGTCACTCCCGGCCAGTCATCGGTCCTGAAAGGACAAGTGGGTAAGCCCTCCATGTTGTACAGGTTAGCGGTATCCGGGTTATCTGCCCACGCGTATCTAACGGCAATCGGCTCCGAAACCTTGTCCGAGTGGACCTCCACCTCGTTTCTTCCCACGATCCGGCACTCTGCCCAGTAGAATTTACGATCCGATCCAGCCAACGCGAAACCCTCAACCGGACCAGACCCGGGGCGCGTAATGAGCCCACGACCGGCACCCCTGAACCTGACCCGAGCGTTACTCCCCTCAACTATCATCGAGTGATACATCGGCCCGCTCGATTCGAGGTTTTCACCATATGCGACTTCCCGGGCACCCAGCGAAAGTCGGTAGCCCACGTCCTGCGTATTTGTGGGATGGATGTCATCGGCTTCACCAATGTCGATGATGATCGCTTGCGCCGTATTGGGAAGAGACAAAGTCATCGTCTGAGCCTCCCTGAGCTCAGCCCAGGCACTGTCTTTGGGCTCATCTGCAGGCTTCATGAAATTGGCCAACTGTACGAAAAGGAAGGGGAAATCTCCTTGCCCCCACTTCTGCCGCCAGTCACGAATCATCAAGGGAAAGTGAACGCGATACTCATAGGCTTCGTCGGCGTTGCTCTCTCCCTGATACCAGACAACCCCACGAAAGGCATAAGGCACGAGTGGATTTACCATGCCGTTGTAGAGCAGGGTTGGTTTGCTGTTGGGACCGAGAGCTGACCGTATCGTGACCTCCCCAACCTTAAAAGCCCAGGTTCCCGCAAGAGAGATCTTTGATGACCTGGTCTGAACGAAGAGTTGTTCCGGCTCACCCCACATACCACCTCTCCCACCTGTATCGGTCACACGAACCACCAGTAGATTCGATCCTTCACGAAGGTAATCAGGGCTGATTTCGTAGATTCGTGGAACATTGTACCGGTTCATCGAGCCGATTTTCTGCCCGTTGACCCACGTGATATCAGCATCGTCAATGGGACCAAGGTTGATCGTTACGCCTTCGGACGCCTGCTGTTTTGTCAGCTGGAAATCCCGGCTAAACCAGAGGATTCCGTCAAGTTCATCAAGCCCACGGCTTTCCCATGATCCAGGAATCTCCATCTCCATCCAGTCCGAGCGATCGAGCTGAGTCCCCGCCCATATCGTCTCTCCTTCGTGCATGCCCGGATCTTTTTCCGGAACCGGGCCTCCCAGCAGTTCCTCGAACTTCTCTCGACGTTTCCGCTCCAGGACAGCCACATCCGTGCTTTGAAGTTCGTCAACCACGTCCTGATAGCGCTGAATCGTCTTGATCGATTCGGG
>JAUVSF010000521.1 GCA_030597245.1 Acidobacteriota bacterium | reverse complement strand
GTCCTGGAGGTCCACACCCATCTTGCCCACCAGCACGTGAGGCCAATCCGATCCACCCGCCTCGAGCAGTTGTATGTATTTCTGTGCGAAGTTTTCTTTGTTTGACTGGTAGATCGAATAGAGGGCCAAGACCAGCAAGTTTCCAAATGCGTACGCATACACGTAACCTGGGGTGTGAATGAAATGTGGTATGTAACTCCACCAGAGAGAATAGTGATCCCCCAGAGTCACACTGTTCTGAAACATCTCCTGCTGACTCTCTATCCAGAATTTGCTGAGTCGATCTGAGGACAATTCGCCTTCAGTTCTGCGGGCCGTGTGGACTCTGTCCTCAAAGCGGTTCATGGCGATCTGGCGAAAGACCGTTGCGATCGTATCCTCAATTTTGCTCATCAACATGGAGAGTTGGGCTCTCGGGTCAGATTCCGTTTCAAGAAGACTTTCAAAAACAAGCATCTCGCCGAAGACTGAAGCAGTTTCGGAGGTCGTCAAGGGGGTGTTTGCCTGGAGTGACCCCTGCTTGCTCGCAAGATATTGATGGACTCCATGGCCCAGTTCATGCGCCAGAGTCTGCACGTCACGCGTGTTCCCAGTGAAATTCATCATGATGTAAGGATGTGCTTCAGGGACGGCAGGATGGCTGAAGGCACCGCCCCTTTTTCCGGGAGTGACCCCCGCGTCGATCCATCTTTTTTCAAAGAAATTCCGGGCGATCTCCTCTAGCAAAGGATGGAAGCGGCCATAAGCCTCGAGGACCAGGCTTCGTGCCTGACCCCACTCGTATTTCGATTCGACTCCGTTAACCGGGGCATACCGATCGTAATCGAACAGTTCATCCAAACCGAGAAGATGGTGCTTCAGCTTGTAATAGCGTGCAACCAGAGTAAACTTGGAGGTCACGGCAGTAACCAGTGCGTTGACCGCTACATCGCTAATCTCGTTGGAGATGTTACGGCTGGCCAGCCAGTTTTGATAACCGCGGATGCGATCGTCAGAAGCTTTTTCGGCAAGAATCGTGTTCGCGATATAGGTCAGGACTCGAATGTTGTTCCTCAATCCCTCGGTGAATGTAAGGGCCGCGTCACGACGCGTTGCCCGATCTGGCTCGTAGAGCAAAGCCAGTACTTCTTGCTCGGAGAGGTCCCGGTCTCTGAAACGGAACGTTGCCGCGCCAAGAGTCTCATCGAAGAAACGGCTCCACGCCCCTGGGCCCGTTACAGATTTCTCAGCGAGAATCCTTTCCTCAGGCTCTGTCAGGACATGGTTCCGTCGCAGCGCCAGCGTTTCCAGGTAGTGACGGAACGGGGAGACCGAAGGTTCGGCCAAGAGAGCCTGGAAGTCGTGCTCCGAAATCTGAAGCAGCTCAATCTCGAAAAACAGGATGGTCTGACCGATCCGTGTATAGGTTTCACGAACTTTTTGTAGTAAAGCCCCTCGTTCGGGAGCGATGGTATTGGTACACCAGTTGAGGAAGGCGTATGTGTAGGCTTTGTCCAACTGGTCGTGAAGGCTCTCAAACTCCTTAAGGCTCACCGCCAGCAGGTCCGGCGAGAGTTGCTCAACCTTCCCTCTGTATTTCACGGAAAAGCTTTGAGCACTTGAGCGTGTCTGTTCGAGAGCCTTTTCCAAATCCTCTTCGCCTTTATATAGATCCGCCAGGTTCCAAGTGACGTCCTCTGCACCTGTCACCCCTGTTACCGGTTGCCGGATTTCGCTGGTCGTTGTCATTCTTGTGTAGCCTCTCCCCTGACTCACTATCCCTTAACCAACTTGGCAATATGTTAGTCGGTATGGATGAGTACTTATAGCATAAATCAATACTCCGAAACGGAGTCCGGGGCCAGTCGCTGGGCAGTTTCGATCAGAAGCAGTGATGAGGCAGTTCTTGCGAGGGTAGAAATCAGTTCCCTGATTAGCAACAATAGTCGCTACCGAGGGGGCAGATGCCATGAACCGGAAGAACGATGACAGCGACTGGACTGAGGAAGCCGTGGAGATCCCGATAGATGGTGTTCTTGACCTGCATACTTTCCGACCTGACGAGATCAAGGAACTTGTGCCGGACTACATTGAATGCTGTCTTAAGGAGGGTATTACCGAGATCCGCATTATTCACGGGAAGGGAAAAGGTGTCTTGAGGCAACTCGTCCGCAGCATCCTCGACCGCCATCCTGCTGTTCTCACATACGGAACCCCTTCTGACGCAAGCTCCTGGGGAGCAACCGTGGCTCAGCTTCAACTGCCCGATGAACAGGAGCCGTAAGGGCGTACCCGCGATCATTGGTGCGCCAAATGCGAATCTGGTCGAATTTGCCGGTATCATCAAACCAGCCAAGCCCAATACGTCCAAACTGATGGGTTCGATCCTGCGCCAGGTTTTCAGCCCGGATAGGCAGTGTAAACAGCAGAATGGGCGTGATCGAAGCTGGTATGATTCTTCTGGCCCGCAGGCCATGAATCTGTCCAGGTAAGAAGTGAATTACAACGGTAATCTGGGGATCGGAACGGATCCCTTTTCGAAGGAGTCATCCATGGAGAATCCTGCTCGTAGAATCGAGACTGCTGTCGTTCATGCTGGATCAGAACGCAAGGTAGAAGGGGCTATTGTCTTACCCGTCTTTCAGTCATCTACTTACCTCTATTCCGGGCAGTCGGCTTACGAGGATTTGAAATACATACGCCTCAGCAATACTCCAAATCACGAGGCCCTCGGAGCGAAGCTGGCCGAGCTTGAGGGCGGTGAAAGCGCGCTGGTGACGGCAAGCGGGATGGCAGCAATATCCACCGCTCTGCTCTCTGTTCTTTCAGTCGGAGACCATCTGCTGGTACAGGATTGCACTTATGGGGGCACCAGAGACCTGGTCACCAGAGATCTCCCAACTCTTGGGATTCAATTCGATTTCATTGATCCAGCTGTCCCTGATTCCTGGCAGGAGAAGCTGAGACCGGAAACGAAGGCGGTTTTTGTAGAGAGCATTTCGAACCCTCTGATGCAAATCGGGGATCTGGTTTCGACCGTAGATTTCGCGTCGCGAAACGGTCTGGTCAGCATGATCGATAACACGTTCGCCACTCCTGTGAATTTCCGACCTCTCGAGCACGGATTCGACCTCGTACTGCATAGCTGTACGAAGTATCTCAACGGGCACTCCGATATCGTTGCTGGAGCAGTCGTTGGAGGCGAGGAGATGGTGAGGAATGTTCGGAGTCGCCTCCTGAGATTCGGAGGTTCGATGGACCCTCATACTTGTTTCTTGTTGGATAGGGGGCTGAAAACTCTGGTCCTTCGGGTAAGACAGCAAAATGAGAGCGCCGTTCAGATTGCCCGGTTTCTTACTGAACATCCACGCATCGGCAAGGTGAACTATCCTGGGTTACCGGATGCCAAGGTCCATCAGCAGACCGCTGGGTTCTTCTCTGGTTTTGGAGGGATGTTGAGCTTCGAGCTCGCTGGAGGAGTAGAGGGCGCACGGCTAGAGGGTGCACGGCGGTTTATAGACAGGCTCAAGATTGCGGTCGAAGCCCCAAGCCTGGGTGGTGTTGAAACTCTGGTGACCCGCCCGGCAACAACGTCTCACTCAGGCCTCCCCGCCCCAGAGCGTGAAGCGCTGGGCATTTCCGAAAGCTTGATCAGACTATCGGTGGGGATCGAAGCAGTTGATGATCTGATTGACGATCTGAATCAAGCCCTTGGGCGGAGTAAGTAGTGAGTAGTAAGTAGTAAGTAGCTTCCCGCGACGAGGGGATTAACCACGAAGTCACGAAAGCACAAGAAGAATTGTTGCTTTGTGTTTTAGTGAATTAGTGGTTAATCCCAGTTCTTAGTCCCGACATTTGACATTTGACATTCGACATT
>JAUVSF010000388.1 GCA_030597245.1 Acidobacteriota bacterium | reverse complement strand
CTTTCCGTCCTGCCGGGCATCGGCCGTAAGATCGACGCGATCGTTGGGATGAACGCCCTGGTGCGAACCAACTTCACGATTGACTACGATTCAAAACAGCTCGTCTTCAATCCCGACCAGTCCCTGGAAGCAACAATCGAGCTCGATACCAAAGACCTCAAACTCGTCGTCGAACTCCAAGTCCAGGACCAGACTGTTCGACTGCTGGTTGATTCCGGTGCCAGGGACGTGATTCTCTTTCGTGAGCTCTTAGACGACCTGCCGCTAAGAAGAATCCCTCGGGCGAAGAAGACGATTCATCACCTGGGTTCGACGGAAGAACTCAGCCTGGTGCAACTCTCCCAGGTTCGACTCGGACAGGAGGAGCTGGGAACACTGCGAGCATACCTGCAGGATAGTCAAATTGATGGCTAACACACTATCCAGGGAACACTGGGAATATCGGCACTGGGCTTCAATCGTGTCCAATTTGACTTCAAGAACCAGCTCTTCAGTTGGGAATAGTCGAGAAGCGGTGGAAAAGGCGTTTGATGAGCCTGAGTCCTCTTCGCAAGGGAGTTTGAAGTCTGGATTTTATTGGGAAGTGGTTCTTGGGATTGGGGAATTGGGCCTGTTCCGGTTTGAGCCACAGACCCTTCAGGCCGGGCGCATCACAGCATCCACTGACCGGCCCTAAAAAGAACCGAGAAACCAACTCTCTCTTTGCGCTCTTAGCGTTCTTGGCGTGAGATATCTTTGCGGCTTGGCGTGAGGTGATTCATTTCACGAAAAGCCCGCCAACCGGATTTTGTGCCCAGCTAAGGCCTGTTCGCCAAACCAGAAACAAGCAGCAGGCAGGGTGCAGTGTTTACGGCGGAGATGACAAGGGCACTTTCAAAGAATCCGAAAACCGGGATCAAGAAAGTGCTCAAGAGCATCGCGCCAAGACAGGCGCCCAGCAGATCAAGGGCGTAAAGCCTGCCGATACCTCGCCGTTCTTCACGTCGTGCTCCGAAGTAGACCCGACTGGCGAAAGGGAAGTGATAGCCTCCCAACAGACCTGTTCCCAAAGCCAGAACCGGAATCAGCAGTTCTTCTGTCAATCTGTGCTCGCCCGCAGTTTCTGCAAGTAGACCAAGCACCCAATACAGTGCCAACGGAGAGACGGCCAGCGCAACCTGTAGCATTAACAACGTTCGCACGCGTTTGCCGCCCTGCCGGAGCGAAAGCCAACCTCCAATTCCCATGCCCAGCATAGCCGCCGCCACCAAGAGGACCAGTTGATAGTAAACGAAGCCGAAGATCGCCTGAAATCCAAGCAGCAGAAGCACTTGCAGGGACATCACGGTCAAACCCATAGCGAAGACTGCGTACTGAGCACCCCGGGCGATACGCGCTCGACCGCCTGCGTCCAGGACCACCCAAGCCAGGGGAACAAGCGAGGCCAAAATCGCGAAGAGTATGACACTGCTGAACCCCACAGCCGCCGCAGATGAAAAAACCGAGCGGTAAAGGCCCCTGAAGTGCGTCGCCCAGAGCATGATGTTGAAGTAATACGCAGCCGGTGAGAAGTCTCGGTTCACTCTCGCATCGGCCTGGGGACGGATCTGTGCTTCCAAGTCCTCGACGCGATCAGCGCTTAAGCGAAAGGGCAGATAATATTCCCGGACGTACTCAGTCTCGATTCCCCTGTTCCGAAGTCTCTTCAACATCAAATCTGGATCCAGGGTCAGAGTCCCTCCTGATTCCGACGCAAAGAAGTGGATCGTATGGCCGGGAAGAAACGAAACATCGGGAAAGACCATCCTCAGCGTCTTATTGACGCATCTGAGAAACGCCCCTTGTTCTTCACCGATGTAATTCTCCGCACCCGAAACGGCGAATGAAAGGAGTCCACCAGGCAATAGTCTCCGCTTTGTCTCCTGGAAGAATTCAACTGTATAATAGCGATTCAGCTGCGCTGTCACAGGGTCGGGAATGTTCACGATAATCACGTCAAAAGCCCGATCGCAGGTCTTGACGTAGAGTCGTCCATCCACAAACACGATCTCCACTCTCTCGTTGTGTTCCAGCCTTTCCCAGGATTCGCCCAGGTATTTGCGAGCGAGATCGAGCATTAAAGGATCCAGTTCCAAATAGACCAAACGCTCCACAGTCGAGTGTTTGAGGACCTCAAACAGGCTTCCGTTCAGGCCTCCGCCAATTAGAAGGACCTGGCGTGGGCCGGGGTGTTGCAACAGTGCGTAATGTACCGATTCTTCTGCAGACTGGCGATCAGGCGCCGACAGGACGGCTACGCCGTTGGCGAAAATGGTGCGGCTCTGTTCACCTTCCGTGACTACCAGGTTCGCATACCTTGAGTCACGGCTTTCAGTCACACGAAAGCCACTCCAAAGAGACTCAATCGAGGACAACTCCCAATCTCGGACAATGCCTGAAAGAGGCAAAACCAGAAGAAGGGCTGTCAGGCCGAAAGCCAGAGCTCCGCCCATTTTCCCCTCGAATAGCAGCAAGGTTCCGGCTACAAGGTTCAGCCAGAAGATCAAGCACGCAATCTCAAGGGGACCTAGATGGCCAATCAGAAACAGACTACACAATAAGCCGCCTACCCCGGAACCCAGGGCTTCCCAAATGTAGACCGAGCTGGTGGCATCGGCGACTGTGAATCCCGTTTGCACCGTGAGTACGCGGCTTGCAACGGCAAAGAGTCCGCCGGAAATCAGGCAGAAGATGCCGAGTGTCAACGTTGAAATCGCAAGCACGGAGTCGGGACCGACCATCTCACCAGGGAGGATTCCCCAGAAACTTCGGCATTCCCGAACCAGAACAATAGTCAAGGGAAGAGCGACGCCTGCCGCCACTTGAAGTCCGGCAAGCAGAACCTTCGGCCGAGGTATTCTCTTGGCGGCGCGACCTGCGAGAGCGACTCCAGTCGCCGTCCAGATTAGCCAGACTGCCAGAACGATCCCCAGAGAAATCTCGTTCCCTTGAAAGACCACAAAGAGCGTGCGCATCAGGAGAATCTGGCCGATAACAGCCGTACAGCCGATCAGTACAAGGGAGAAATGGATGGTAAACCAACCAGAACGATTGAGCCGGGCATTTCCATTAGAACTTTCGGAATGATCCAAGGCTCACCCTCCCTGCTGCTGTCCCCTGCCGGTCGGCAAAGCATCTACGCTGAGTGTACAACACCTTCATGGACGTTAACACAAGCGCGGTGCCCAGACGTGGAGTTAACCACTAGATCACACGATCACCAGGGCATCTTTGTGCCTCAGTGACTTTGTGGCTAACATCCACAAACCTTTGGTCACGAGATCGATGGTTTTGGAAGCCGCGTAAAGGCAACGAAAGGAGAGACACGGAAATAAAGCTCTTGCGGTCAGTCGCCGACACGGTTATAAGAGAACTCACTCACGGCTTCGAAGCATCAGGAGAACAACATGAACGTAGCGTCACGCATTTACACCCTGCTGATTACTTTTCTTTGTGTCTCGCTGACACAATCAACCATGGTCGGACAGCGAACGGAGAAACCCGTTCTCCACGGCCGTCATTGGATCGCTATCACCGGAAAACCGCTGGCAGCAACTGCGGGCGCCTTGATGTTCGCTCGAGGCGGGAACGCCGTGGATGCAGCCTGCGCAATGCTGGGCGCGACGGCGACCATGTGGGATGCACTGAGCTGGGGAGGCGAGACACAGGCCCTCATCTATCACCCCGGAACCGGTAAGATCATTGGCATTAACGCTCTTGGGGTGGCTCCGACGGGAGCTACGGCCGACTTCTTCAAGGAAAAGGACCTTAACTATCCCCCGGGTGAAGGCCCGCTCGCAGCTGTTACGCCAGGTACTCCGGGAGGGCTCATGGTAATGCTTGCTGAATACGGCAGGCTCAGCCTCAAAGAGGTCCTTGGACCATCAATGCAGATGGCAGAAGGCTATCCCATTGAGGCTTCTGCGGCCGATGCCATTGAACGCGAAAAGGATACGATCAGGGAGTGGACCTACTCCAAGAACCTTTTCCTGACCCATCCCGGCGAAGATCGAGAAGCCCCAAATCCGGGAGAGATTCTGCGACAGCCTGATCTCCATCGCACACTTCAGAAGTTAGTTGAGGCGGAATCCGCAGCTCTGGCTGCCGGAAAGTCGCGAAAAGAAGCGATCTACGCCGCCTACGACCGCTTCTACAGGGGAGATATCGCCAAGGATTTTGTGGCTGGATCTCAAGAGCAGGGCGGCTTGCACACGCCGGACGATCTGGCCAACTGGAAGGTTCACATCGAAGAACCGGTCATGATCAACTACCGGGGCATCGAGGTCTACAAACTGACACACTGGGTCCAGGGGCCTGTGATGCTGCAGGCTCTCAACATCCTCGAAAACGCCAACGTTCGAGCCCTGGGACTCAACAGCACCCGATACATCCACCTTCTCTACCAGGCCATGAACCTGGCATTCGCCGACCGCGACTTTTACTACGGAGATCCCTATTTCCCTCCGGAGGAGCCGATCCTAGGTCTCTTGTCGAAGGATTATGCAAAGCTCCGATACAAGCAGATCAACTGGGAAGAAAACGATCCTGAAGTGAAGCCAGGGGACCCCTATCCGTGGGAAGGCAAAGAGAACCCTTTTGCCGATCTTCTGAAGCAATGGCCACCTAAGAGGGAATCGCCGGAAGCTGAGCAGACTTCGGCCGACTGGAACGCACACCTGGAAGCTTTCCTGGCCGGTACAACCTCCATCCAGACGGCCGATAAGGAGGGCTGGATTGTCTCGATCACTCCAAGTGGCGGCTGGATACCTGCTTGTATCGCCGGGAAAACCGGGATCGGCATGAGCCAGCGGATGCAGAGTTTCGGCTTGGATCCAGGCGAGAACCCGTTCAATGTGGTGGAACCTGGCAAACGGCCTCGAGCCACTCTGACACCCGCAATCGCCTTTAAGGATGGTAAACCCTATCTGTCATTTGCCGTGCAAGGAGGCGATACGCAAGATCAGAACCTGCTGCAGTTCTTCTTGAATATGGTCGAATTCGGAATAAATGTGCAGGAGGCTTGCGAAGCCTCCAACATCACAAGCTACCAGATGCGGAGTTCTTTCGGAGACCAT
>JAUVSF010000455.1 GCA_030597245.1 Acidobacteriota bacterium | reverse complement strand
GTTCTGGCCGGGTGAATCTCCTTGAGTCGAAGTCAGCCAAGACGAGAGGAAGGGACGTGGCGTCCTTTGTTCAGCCCGGGGGGATCCTGCTGGAAAGGAGTGGAAAATGAGACGATTGATAGCACTGGTGGTCGTGGTGGGACTCTGTTTGATGGTGGGTCTGTTCTGGGGGCTCCAACCGACGATTACAGCGAAAGCACAGGCCAACAGATCCCTTTTAGCTGGTGTTGGCACCCCGACCCTTGACGGCGTCGAGGATAACAATGAATGGCCTTCCGATTCGATTACGACCGTGAGAGGCGTGACCATCAAAGCGATGGTCGGTGGAAGCAACCTCTATCTGCTGGCCCGCTGGGCGGACAGTACCAACAGTACCGCTAAGGACCATTGGACTTTCGACGGTACGAACTGGAATGGTTCCGACGATGAGGATCGGATCGCGTTCATTTGGGATATCAAAGACGCGGCAGGAAACAGCCTTAACGGTGCAGAAGGAGCTTCTTGTGCGACTATGTGTCACGTTCCGAAAATGTACACGAGCGTCGGCCGAGTGGACGTATGGCACTGGAAGGCGCACCGCTTCAATCCCATGGGCTTCTCGGACGACAAATACTGGGACACGTGCGAAGACTGTGGCGACGGCGGACGACACGGGGATAGCGGAATTGGATCCGGAGGCAGAAACCGGAATGAGGCCAGAACAGGTCCAGAATTCATGGCGGCTACCGATCCCGGCGCGAATGTGAATTTTCTGGCAGCCGACCAGGACACGCTGAACGCTTTCGATCCTTTCGGGGTTGAGCCTGGAACAGTGGATTTGAAGATTGACATGGATCCGGGAGCGCAATTCATGAATGGGGCAGTGATCCCGGGAAGAATCCTGACAATCCCTACAGGGAATCGTGCCTCGGTTCGGTCGGCCGGGAAGTGGTCAGGAAACGTCTGGACGGTGGAATTCAGCCGGCCCCTGGCAGGAGAGGTGGGCCCGGATGGTCGACCTGAAGACTTTGCCGTGCCTCTGGGAGGCTCGACGGAATTCACGGTTGAAAGGTTCCTCAATGTTTCTAACACTGTATTCCATTCTAACGGAGCGGATACAAACGTTTACACGCTAGAATTCCCCGAAATCAACTTTCTCTATTTCGCCCATTTTGCCGATGGAGGTGGCCTCTTCAGCCAGATCACTTTGTTCAGTCTGAGTGATACGGACGCCTCCGCAACGATCACTCTCAAGGACGACGACGGGAAGCCGTTGACCGTCGACCTAAACGGGAAAGAGGTAATGGGCGAGCTAGACGTGACGATTCCTGCTCGCGGTCTCCGCCGGTATCAGACAGATGGCCTGGGAGATACTGTCGTCGGATCGGTGACAGTGGACTCTGATCAAGCTCTTTCAGGGGTCGTCGTTTTCGGCGGCACAATCGGATTAGCAGGCGTCGGTGCCGGCCCTGCGGTTGGTAACGACGGTTTTGCTGCACCCATGGAGGTCCATGCGGCGAATAAGATAAACACTGGTATTGCGCTCATGAATCTTGGAGCCGGTACGGCCACCGTGACCCTCGCGTTGACAGATAATGATGACAACTTGTTGGCGACAGGAGAGATCGACTTGGCTGGGATGGGTCACAGGGCCCTATTCGTGACCGAAGTGGAATGGGACAACGTCGTCGATTTCAGTAACTTTTCCGGGATTCTGAACGCGACGTCTGACGGCACCATCAGTGCCACAGTGATTCAGACAAGGCCTGACCAGTTTGCAACCATGCCGGTTGCGTTGAACTGAGTCTCCGCAAACACAGGTTAATGGGGCTGATTGGGTTCGGAGCCGAAGCTTCCGTTCTCACTCGGCCTTTTTCATCATGAACTCGGGCATCCAGTATCATTTTATGGACATCCATGCTTGCCGCGCTACTCCGATCTATAAGATATCCACACCGGACTTCCTGGCTGCCCTCTTTAGATCCTTGTCCAGAGTGGCCAGAGATAACCCTTCCCGCATCGCCAGATCAAGATATGCGCCATCATAGACACTCAGTTTATGTGCTCTGGCTACAATAACTGCACCCCCCCACAGTTTCAGGGTGTGAGAGTCAGCAATACGGATCGGCAACGACTCCAGCAGCTCAGTAAATCGCCGTCCTTGAGCCTCCGTAATCCGTTTACGTCGCTCAGCCAAAACCAGCACGTTACCGACCTCATAAGTCCACAACGAAGGGACTAACGCTTCATCGGTTTCCAGACGATCCAGTAGTGCCTCGGATTGCCGTGTAGCCTCATCTTCGAACAACCAGGCCATCGTCACCGAGGTGTCCAGCACAAAACTCACCGACGCCCCTCCCGGATCATTTCTGTCAGCTCGTTTTCACCAAGGGTAATACCTCGACGCATCTCCCTGATCTGTGAGATTGTGCGTGCGGGATCATCATTGTCGCGGCGGTGTGGAATCAGATCCGCTACCGGCTTACCTGAACGGGTTATGACAATACGCTCGCCTGCAGCCACTGATCTTAGCAGTGCCGCCAGATTTGTCTTAGCCTCATAGGAACCTACTTCTTTCATATCATCCTCACGAAAAGACCTGGTCGTACGACTAGTCTATATAGGACACATGAAAAACACAAGCTCGATTCCTTTTCAACGATAAACAGATTGGGCCGGCCTCGAGCCCGCTTCATCGAGGAAGTTTTTCCCGGTGTGGAAGCGGCACTCGAGAACGAGGGCAGCGTGACCGTGAAGAATCCGGTACCGATCGCAGCCGTCACACTCCGCCAGAACGATGATCCGGCGATCCGACTAGCCGGACGAGGCGAGACTTTCGTATTCGACGGTCGCGCGTAAGCAACGGGAGTTGATGGACGATACTGGCTGCGGCAATCAACTCGTCGGCCGGGTCCGACTGGAAGTCGAGCCGTGTGCTCTGAACCGCAATCTCAAGAGTTATCGGGAAGACGACCAGACTGCGGTGAAAATCTCTAAAACGGTCTAACGCGAGATCCATCTCGAGGCGTCCCAACTGGACCAGCTTCGCCAATTCCCAGTTCACGATCGCAGAGATGGAAAGCCGGTGACTCAGCACAGCGGTTCGTTCCTCTTCGGTTAGATCACCCTCCAACAGGGCCACGACCATATGGGTATCAAGATTCAGCATCCCAGGTTTCTCCCGTAGTGAGAATGTTGCCCTTGACCACAATAGAATCCTTCATCGATCCGATGAACTGCTCATTCCGGATGGCACGTTCGGGTCGTACCCGTGCTACGGGGCGTCCCCGTTTGGTGACCACGATTCCATCGGGTTCGAGATGATCGAGTATTTCCAAACACCGGGCTTTAAACTCAGTCGCTGTTATGGTCCGACTTGCATTCATCACAGGCATAAAGTATCATACTGACCGGTCATATGACCAGTTCGATCTTGTCCTTCTGAGGACATTGCCTCGACGGGCGCCTGTCAACGCCGACAAAAACGACCCAACCTACGGAATCAACGGCATTCGTTGCGATAACGTTCGACCGCATCAGCCTGTTGCCTATCTCAGGTCGCGGGCTTAGGATGGATACCCAACCCTACGAGGATCACTAACATGAGAAGTTCGAGCCTACCTATGCTAATCCTGGTTTCATGCACAACCTTGTTCAGTTCCAGTCTGATTCCGGAACCGGAAAATTCCTCAGGCTATCGTCTGAATGTGGCGTCCGCTCTGGAAAAGGTCTTTCCCGATACCGAAGGCTCAGCAACGACCACGAAACAGGCAACGCTTTCATTGGCCCGGAACGAGTGTGAAGGCTTTCAGATCATCATCGAAGCGCCCTGGCGTGATATTACTATTGAAAGTGTCGAGTTCTCAGCTCTTCAGGGGTCAGGAAATCATGTTATTCCAGCAGACGCACTGAGTTGGAGGCGAGTCGACTACGTTGAGACGGCGATCACCCCGGTCTACCCGGTCGATCGTATTGGGCAGTATCCCGACCCCCTGATGCCGGCCGGCCGGTTCACCGTCGAAAAAAACTCAAGGGTGTCCCTGTGGGTGACCTTGCAAACGAAAGTCGATTCAGTTGCAGGGACCTACCATGGGACCGTTACAGTCCGACCGGATGGCATGAGACCGTCCTTTGTTTCACTCACCGTTACTGTCTGGGATTTTGCTCTAAAAGACGAGACTCACCTGCGTACGCTCACCTGGCTCGGGAAACCTGCTATCAGTTCATTTTACCAGCTCGATGACTCGACCGAGGATCGCGCTCAACTCGACAAATACCTCAAGAGGTATCAGGACATCCTGCTCCAGCACCGTCTGGGCCCGGGTGGTTCTGTGGCGCAGGGTTTACGGAAACACCGGGAGACCGGCCAGTTCGACTTCTCAGAAATGGATAGTCACCTTGAACGCCTGTTCAGCAAAGGGATGAACGTATTCATTATGGGCACGGC
>JAUVSF010000108.1 GCA_030597245.1 Acidobacteriota bacterium | reverse complement strand
TCGACTCGATCCCCAAGTTGCCCTCCAGTCTTAACCAATCGAAAACGGGCCCTTCGTTCAGAATCAACCACGAAAACCCCAACCAGCTGACCCTTTTCGATAAGGGCCGATGCGGGCACCGTCAATACTTGACGCTCGTAAGTCGAGAATGCTGCCCTACCGTACAACCCGGAACGTAGACCTGGTTCAGCTGGGAGATCGATCTTTACGGTGAAGGAGCGGCTTGAAGAATCGGCTGCAGGAACAATCTCGCCAACCTTCCCCTCAAATTCACGCCCGAGGGCGTCAATCCGAACCGAAGCAGGCCGACCGAGTTGCACGTACTGCATTTGTGACTCATCGACCGCTGCCTCGAGCCTGTAATTACTGGAATCCTCGACTGTGATCAGCGACACTCCCGGGGTAGCCAACTGTCCCACATCGACGGCTTTCCGGGTTACGATTCCGTTGATTGGAGAAAGGACACTGGCATAATCCTGGTACAGTTTGGCATTCTCCAGATTAGCTTCAGCCTGCGAGATCCTCGCCATTACCTGAGCCCTCTTTGCGGTAGTGGATGCCAGCATCTCTTTGGCCCTCAGGACCTGGGCCTGTGCCCCTTTATGCCGAGCCTCCACTTCTTCGAACTCCTGCAGGCTTACCGATTTCCGTTTCAGGAGTTCCTGGAATCTTTGATAAGTTGACTTGGCAAGTCTGGCGTCAGCCTCGGCGGCGTCAACTCCTGCACGAGCAGCCAGAATCGCACTCTCCACCTCGACCAGAGCACTCTCAGCTTCTACCATGCCCGCCTCAGCCTGATGGACTCGTGCATCAGCCTCTCGACTGTCAATCTCAACGAGTAGTTCTCCCGAGCGGACGCGATCACCTTCTCTGACGTGCACTGCAATCACATTTCCGACGACCTTGCTGGAAAGCGTCGAACCAACCTTGGCATGGACGGTCCCGACAACCTGATAGCCTGACATGACCTTTTCAGCCTTGACCTTCTCAACCGTGACTGAGACGGAAACGGCGCTCTCAGCCCCGGTGTCATGGCGCACGGCCTCTCCGCCGCAACCTACCAAAATGAGTAGAACCGTAAAGACGATAACCGTTCTGGCTTTGACTCTCATGTTCATTTCACCTGACTGCTAACTGGTAAATTGAGTTACTGAGACGAGCGAACCGGACGCAAGAAGCAGCTTGGCATAACCAACGTAACTGTCGTACTGTGCGCCCAACCGAAGTAACCTCGCTCTGAGGACTGCATTCTGCGCTCTCAACACTTCCGTAATCGTCGTCAAACCTACCGAATGCCGATCCTCAATGATGCGCAGTGCCTCAGCGGCCTGGTCAACCGAGGCGGTCGCGACTCGAAGCCGTTCGCTGGAACTTCGGAACGCCTGAAAGGCTTCGACCACTTCGAAACTGATCTGATTCGCCTTGAGTTCTTCCTGCGCTTTGGCCCCCTGGGACGCAGCTACCGCCTGTTGAATCTTGTCATCCCTGGCGAAATCAAGGATCTTAAACGTCAACCTGGCACCGACTGCGAAGTCCCCGCTTCCATTTCGCAGATTCTGGCTGCTGTGACCTAGCTGCGCGAAAACGTTTAAGTCCGGCCACCACTGCCCTTTAGACTTCCTCAGGCTCTGACCAAGTCGATCTACCTCCAATTCCATCTTCTGATAATCGGGACGTTGTTGCAGAGCCTGCTTAATCAATTCTTGCTGAGATGACACATCGAAATCCCTTTCTTCAAGACTTCCGCTGATATCGATATATGAGCTGACCGGCCTGGCCACCACAGTGTTCAGGGCAGCTCGAGCCGTCTGTTCCTCGCCACCGGCTTGAACCAGTTGCTGACGAAACTCCGCAAGTTGAACCTCCATGGCTAGCAGGTCGGACTGCACAACCATCCCCTGGTCAAAGCGATCCCGGATACTCGCCACCTCCGACTCCGCCGTTTTCACGGCATCTTCAGCAACCTTCCTACGCTCTACGGCAACGAGGATTCCGTAGAATGCTTGGATCACCTGGAATCGGATCTGTTGTTCAGTCCATGAAATGTCCGTATCAACCTGTTCTTCTCGCAGGCGTGCTTCCTCGATTCCAGCACTGATTTGAAAGCGGTTGAATACAGGCAGCCTCAAATTGAAGGCAGTTCGGAAATTGGAAATCGAAGGCGGATTATTCAGGGAATCAAGAGCGAAGTTATCTTCAGTGAATCTTCCCTGCTCCAAAAGAGATCCGAACACATAAACCGGATTGTTACTGTTGGTGTAGGTTTCGGAGAACGCCAGAACAGGAAGTCGACCTGACTTAGCTTCACCGACCCCGGCAGCAGCAGCATCCTTGCCGGCAGCCGTGGCTCTGATAAGAGGGTTCGACTGCAAGGCCTGCCTTACAGCCTGATCCAGCGTCAAACCCCCGGGAACCTGATTCTGTACACCGTCAACTCCTGACGCCCCACTTGCCTGCAGAGTGCCTGTAATCAGCAAGGCTGCGGTCAGCAGGGCAATGAGTAGAACTGTTCTTAGCATTCTCATTTCAAAAGCCATAACCTTCCTCTGCGTCCAGATCCTACGTCTGGCTGAGACCCAGATTCGTTCCTTACTGTACTCTCCTCTCCAAGCCCAACACTTCGATTCGTCATCTGTAAATCTAAACGGTACTATGTAGATTCGAAGCAAATAGATTCGAAAACTCCGAACCCTGACAACAAATCTCAACTTGGGATAGGATCATGTGCAACATGGTCTTTATGCATGCAAATTCTGGAAGGAGTACACAGTGAAAGCTGTCATAACGGCAATTGTAACCCTGACTATTCTAGCTGTACCGGTATTCCCCCAGCCTGAAGAGGTTACCGAGGAAGCGGGAAAACCTCAAGAAAACGGTTCGAAATTGAACGCAGGGACGTTTGAAGGCCTCAGACTGCGGGGTATTGGACCCGCTCTGACCTCGGGCCGTGTGGTCGACATTGCCGTGAATCCAGCCCAGAAGAGTCAGTACTTTGTGGCTGTTGCTTCAGGTGGAGTCTGGAAAACGGAGAATTGGGGAACAACATGGAAGCCGGTTTTTGATCAGATGGCCTCCTACTCGATCGGCTGTATCACCATCGACCCTAATGATCCTCTGGTGGTCTGGGTGGGTACTGGTGAGAATGCCAGCCAGCGCAGTGTTTCCTATGGTGACGGAGTATATAAGTCCATTGATGGCGGAAATACATGGGAGAACGTCGGCTTAAAAGACTCTGAACATATTGGCAAGATCCTTATAGACCCTCGAGATTCCTCGAGAGTATTCGTGGCTGCCCAGGGTCCGCTGTGGGCGCCGGGGGGTGACCGAGGGCTGTACAGAACCAGCGACGGAGGCAAATCCTGGAAAAAGGTCCTCGACATCAGTGAGAACACGGGTGTGAGCGAGGTTCTCATGGATCCGCAGAACCCGGATGTAATGTACGCGGTAGCCTACCAGCGAAGGCGCCACGTCTGGACACTGATCGATGGTGGACCGGAGTCAGGCATTCACAAATCAATGGATGGCGGCGAGTCCTGGCACAAAGTGACTCGGGGACTGCCAACCACTGATCTCGGGAGAATTGGTATCGCCGTTTCAACCGTGGATCCGAAAGTGCTTTTTGCCATCGTCGAGGCGGCCGACGACTCAGGCGGCTTCTTCCGTTCCACCGACAAGGGAGAGAGTTGGGAAAAGCAAAGTGACTACGTGAGTGACAGCCCCCAGTACTACCAGGAAATCGTCGCCGATCCCTTCGATGTAGAGCGCGTCTATTCGCTTGACACCTATCTCATGGTGACAGAAGACAGTGGAAAGACTTTTAAGAAGCTGGGAGGGAAATTCAAACACGTGGATAACCATGCCATGTGGATTGATCCGGATGACAACACTCACCTCCTGATGGGCTGTGATGGGGGAGTTTACGAGAGCTACGATCGCGGAAAAACATGGGATTACAAATCCAACCTGCCGGTTACACAGTTTTATCGAATCACTGTCGATTCCACCAGACCGTTTTACAACATATATGGTGGCACGCAAGACAACTACACCCTCGGCGGACCGTCGCAGACTACCAACGTGCACGGGATTACCAACAGTGATTGGTTCGTGACGAAGGGAGGAGATGGATTCGAGACGCAGGTTGATCCGGAAGATCCCAACATCATTTACAGCCAATCCCAGTATGCACACCTCGCTCGTTTCGATCGAAAGACCGGCCAGCGCATCAACATACAACCTCAACCGGGGAGAGGTGAGGAGGCATTGCGCTGGAATTGGAACTCGCCGCTTCTGATCAGTCCGCATTCGCACACGCGCCTCTACTTCGCCGCCAATCGGCTCTTCCGAAGTGAAGACCGGGGAAACAGCTGGACCGCCGTTAGTGGTGACCTGACTCGCCAGATCGACCGCAACCAGTTGGAGATCATGGGGGAGATCTGGAGCGTAGATGCCGTAGCTAAGAACGCCTCTACGTCATTCTATGGCAGCATCGTTTCCGTTTCGGAATCACCTGTCAAAGAAGACTTGATTTACGTGGGGACTGATGACGGGTTGGTGCAGGTAACTGAAGACGGTGGCGACAACTGGCGGCGCTATGAGGAGTTTCCTGGGGTGCCTGCCATGAGCTATGTCAGTGACCTCGAGGCATCCAGTCACGCTGCCTCCACGGTATACGTGGCCTTCGAAAATCACAAGAAAGGGGATTTCAAACCCTACCTGCTTAAGAGCACCGCCTCAGGCCGAAACTGGGAATCCGTGAAGGGAGATCTGCCAGGACGAGGTTCGGTCCATTCGATCATGGAGGACCACGTGAATCCGGAGCTCCGAGTCGTGGGCACCGAGTTCGGAGTGTTCTTCACTACCGACGGAGGCCAGAAATGGGTACAGCTCAAAGGAGGAATACCGACCATCGCCGTCCGTGATCTGGATATTCAGAGACTCGAGAATGATTTGGTCGTTGGCACCTTTGGGAGGGGAATCTTTATTCTTGACGACTATTCATTGCTCAGATCGGTGAATGAGGAAAGACTTCAGCAGGAAGCCATTCTTTTCCCTGTCAAGAACCCCTGGATGTATGTTCAGGACTCTCCCCTGGGAGGCCGGGAGAAGTCTTTTCAGGGTGACTCATTTTTCACAGCTCCCAATCCACCTTTCGGAGCGGTCCTCAGTTATTACCTCAAAGAGTCTGTGAATACGAAGAAGAAGACCCGGCAGGAAGCGGAAAAGGAGACCTCTAAGAAAGGTGAAACCGTTTCAGACCCAACCTGGGAAGAACTGAGAGCTGAAGCGCGGGAAGATGAACCGAGTGTCCTCCTTTCAATCCGGGATGATGACGGCAACATCGTGAGGAGACTGCAGGGACCGCCGACTGCCGGCATTCACCGGATTGCGTGGGATCTCAGATACCCCGCTTCGACACCGGTACAACTCGATTCCGACTCTGACACCGGTCGGTCGCCGCAGGGGCCACTGGCGATGCCGGGGAAATACAGTGTGACGCTGGAAAGACGTGCTGATGATCAGATTGTGCAGCTGGCGGGACCTCAAGACTTTGAAGCTCAGCCGCTTGGAACAGCCACACTGGATGAGTCGGATCGCGAGGCTCTGCTGAAGTTCCAGAAAAAGACAGCTCGGCTACAGCGGGCCGTTCTGGGATCGGTCAAAGCCCTGGATGAAGCGACTGAACAGCTGTCTTATCTGAAACAGGCGGTTTTCCTGACCCCTGCAGCAGATCAGGATCTCTACCTCAGAGCCCGTGACTTGGAGAATCAAATCAAAAATCTCCAGATCAAGCTCTCAGGAGATCCGATTCGGCAGTCTCACAATGCGCCTGTCCCCCCTTCGATTTCAGGCCGGGTCAGAGGCATTGTTTCAGGGCACTGGTCGTCAACCTCTGCTCCTACCCAGACTCAGCTCGACGCTTACGAGATTGCGGCTGACGAATTCACTGCGGTGCTGAGACAGACACAGACGCTGCTGACGAAGGATCTCAGGAACCTTGAAGACGAAGTCGAGTCTGCCGGCGGCCCCTGGACCCCGGGTCGAATCCCGCGTTGGGAAAAGGAATAGCGGCTCGGTGCGGTCCCTCGGCTGGGGGGACTAACCACAAAGTCACCAAAGCACAAGAAGATTTTAGTGCTTTTGTGATTTCGTGGTTAGACCCATGCTCCACAGACTGTCATAGTAGAAAAAAGCGGCCTAAACGCGAGTGAGTTGGAGCTTGAAGTCCGAATGGGACCTCATCAATAATCCCCTTCAACCCATTCAGTTCGGCTTACGAAGGGGGTGAAAATGGCAGACAAGGATCTAAAATCTAAAGAAAATGTGGACGGTAAGTACTACATCGACGAAAACTGCATTGCAGCCAAGTACTGTGTAAGTGTTGCGCCCGAAGTCTTTCGCATGAGCGAAAGCGGGGATCACGCCTACGTACATAAGCAACCAACGACCGAGGGTGCAGAGGGGGCCACCCAAGATGCTATCCTCGGGTGCCCGGTCAGTGCCGTCGGGGACGACGGACAGGAATGAGGACGCTACAGGCTAAGCTCGAAGCTCGAAATCCGAGAATCGAGAATGGTCTCACGCTAAGGCGCCAAGGTGTTTCACGCCAAGAACGCAGAGAGCGCAAAGGGAAGTCTGTCTGTTTCAGCGCGGGCTTGTCTTTTGTTCTTTAGACCCTCAGCGAGCTTTGCGGACTTTGCGTGGACTATTCGGATTTCGAACTTCGAGCTTCGAACTTTTAATTTGGCGTGATACCCATCTGAACAACAGGCCCTACGTTCCTGCGGGATCCAGATGAGCAGACTCAGAGTCGCCCATCTCGACGCCTGCCGGGAAGTATTCCTTCCAACGTCCCGATACAAGCTCGGCCGTTCCACTGGAACAATGCAATTCTTCCGGAAATCCCGGCTTTCTCCTGGCGTCAATCAGCACCGGCATCTCATAACAGATATGGTTTCTTACATTGGAAACGCGTCGAGCATGAATGTCGCCGGCCGGCTCAAACCGCGTAAAGGTGGTCCAGAGAAAGTTGACCGTGCTGGCGGCCGCTCTTTTTGGCTCATCGGTCAGAACCAGCAACGGCCACTCACGAAAGACCGGGTGCTCCGCAAATCTTTTCCCGGCGGCAGGGTCTGATTCGAAAGTCGGACCTCCGAGAACGAGGCACCCGGGACAGAACACTCTCACGTCAACCAACCCAACCGGGACTTCAGAAGCCCCACCAAACTCCGAAGGCAGTTCACGAACAGGATCACCCAGCCCCAACCAGACTCCTTTTGAACCCTCATTGACCCGCGGCCCTGTGTAATCCAACGTGTCCATTGACAGGTTTGAGAAGACGTAAAGGTCAGTCTCAGTACGAGTTCGGCAGAGCACATGTTGCAGCGTACTGCGGAAATCCCTTAAGTCCGCGGGCTTATCGAGGAGCAGGAGAAACTTCGTCAACGAAAGCTGCCCTTCACCGAGAATGCGAAAAGCAGACATCATGGCTTCCCGTTTATATCGCTCTCTCACCCGTGCCGAAGCGAGCGAGTGATAACCAGTCTCTCCATACGACCAGAGATCAATCACTGAAGGCATTAAGACTGGGATCAGAGGAGACAGGAGCTCTTGCAGATAGTCGCCAATGTAGCAATCTTCTTGCCTGGGCTTCCCGACAACAGTTGCGGGGTAGATAGCATCTGACCTGTGGAGAACTTCTTCGACACAAAAAACCGGGTAATCGTGTAGAAGTGAGTAGTAGCCGTAGTGATCCCCAAACGGTCCTTCCGGACGCCTCACTCCAGGGGGAACATGACCGAGCAGGGCAAACTCAATATCAGCCAGTACGGGGTAGCGGTCCGAACGCTCGATTGTTCTTAGCCTACGGCCCGCTACCAGGGAAGCCAGTACAAGTTCCGGTGCATTCTCCGGCAGTGGGGCGATCGCAGCCAAGATGAGAGCAGGTGGCCCTCCAAGGAACACGGATACCGGAAGAGCCTGCTGAGCCGCCTCGGCAGCCGCGTAGTGAAATCCTCCACCTTTTCCAATCTGCCAGTGCATCCCGGTGGTCTCCTCATCGTGTATCTGGAGACGGTACATTCCGAGATTGTGCCCATGCCGGTCCGGGTGTTCGGTGTACACAAGCGGCAGAGTGATGAAAGGTCCGCCGTCTTCGGGCCAGCAGGTCAAGGCTGGAAGTTCAGAAAGCCGAACCTCTTCTTGCGAAACCGCACAAACCGGCCCGGAGCGGACTTTACGCGTCCCCATCCTCAGCAGTTCCCCGGCCAGGGATCGATTACGCCACAGGTCACCGAGAGTTGGGGGCTGCCCCGATTCGATAAGACTCACCAGTTGCTTGACCAGATTCTCCGGGCGCTTGCCAAAGGCCAACTCGACACGCTTCCGCGTTCCAAACAGGTTGGTCACAATGGGGAAACGTGAGTCCTTGACGTTCTCAAAAAACAGGGCCGGCCCACCTGCTGCAATCACACGGCGATGGATCTCCGCTACTTCCAGATGAGGATCGACCGGCACGTCTATACGCACGAGGTCTCCCTCCTTTTGCAGCTGGTCAAGGAATCCTCGGAGACCTGGATAGTCCACTCTCGGCATAACTGGATCTTACCTTACCCCTGCCGGCGAACCCAGACAAGCTAGTACGGGACACGGGGCCAGGGGAAGTGTGGCTCAATTGGCCAGTCGCCTCAAATCCAATGCCCTTGACTGGGCACAAGACTTCAGCATGTAATACGATAACCCAATTGTGTCGAAAAGGCCGTCGAACTCCTGGTTACGGGTGGTGACAAGGTTAAGCCAGTGCTTATTGCGTTCTACTTGCGAAGGGACTACCCCTGAAAGACACCCTAACGGATTAACAACTGAATCGAATAGCAGCAAGGGGAGTTGAACAAGATGTGCGGACGGTACTCGCTGGGCAATACGGAAGGGATGACCGAATTCTTTGAAATAAGCGATGTTCGCTTACCTCCGCGATTCAATATAGCGCCGAGCCAGCCGGCACCTGCTATCCGGATCGACGAAGAGGGAAGACGCCAGCTCGATCAACTTCAATGGGGTCTCGTACCCCATTGGTTCAGAGACAAGCCACCATCCTCCATGTTCATTAACGCGCGGGCTGAAACCGTTCATCAGAAACCAGCGTTCCGCAGTGCTTTTCGGCACCGACGCTGCCTGGTACCGGCTGATGGCTTCTTCGAATGGAGGAAGACGGCCGGCGGGAAGCAGCCCTATTTCATCTTTCTCAGAAATCAACCACTCTTCGCCTTCGCCGGCATCTGGGATCGCGTCTCGAAGGAACACGACTCACTGGAATCGTTCAGTATCGTCACGTGTGAAGCAAATGAGCTGATCTCAGACATCCATGCCCGAATGCCTGTGATTCTGCCATCCGAAAACTACGACGATTGGCTCAAATCGGATGATCAAGGCAAGTTGCAGGCTTTCCTGGTGCCCTACCCTGCAGAGAAGATGCAAATGTACCCGGTGAGCAGGTTAGTCAACAGTCCCGCAAATGACCGTCCTGAATGTGTGAGAGCATTGGAAGAGAACTCATGATGGACGGGAACGAACCGGAAGTGATTCTGTACACAGATGGAGGCTGCAGCGGCAATCCTGGACCAGGGGGGTGGGCATTCATACTGAAGCACGTAGCTACGGGCAAAACTCTGGAGCAATGGGGTGCGGAGCTGGAAACGACAAATAACCGCATGGAAATGCAAGCGGTGATCGAGGGTTTGAAGGCATTGAAAAGGAAGGTTCGAGTCCATATCGTGACAGACAGTAGCTACGTCAAGAACGGAATCACCGAGTGGATGCCTAAATGGAGAAGAAACAACTGGCGCAGGAAAACCCCGTCTGGCAACAAGCCTGTTAAGAACGTTGACCTTTGGCAGGAACTTGATTCTTGCTTGAGACACCAGGATCCGAGCTTCGAGCAGGTTCGAGGGCACTCAGGCCACCCTGAAAACGAGCGCTGCGACGAACTCGCCGTTCAAGCCTACAAAGAACTCTTGAACGACGGATCCAGCTAGCCCGGATGATTTGAACCACGAAGTCACGAAAGCACAAGAAGAGCGATTGCTTTGTGTTTTAGTGATCTGGTGGTTAGAAGCCACAAGCACTGGGATTCCAGAATTACCGGCTCACGGTCTTGCCGTCACCACAAGTCAGTCGCATACTGAAAGGAAGAAAGGAAAACCTAATGACTTACATCTCGTCCAATCGAGTTCTTCTGTTGGTGACGATTCTGCTACTCCTCGCCTTATCAGCATGCTCATCTCCCGTCGAATACGACATCGTCCTTAGAGGAGGAACCATATATGACGGCAGCGGAAAGCCTCCTGTCGTCGGAGACGTTGCAATTCAGGGTGACCAGATCGCTGCAATCGGACAGCTTTCAAACGTCAGAGGACTGACCGAGATCGACGTCACGGGGTTGGCGGTTGCTCCCGGTTTCATCAACATGATGTGCTGGGCCAACGAAACTCTTATACACGACGGCAGGTCTCAAAGTGACATCCGTCAGGGAGTGACATTGGAAGTCATGGGAGAAGGGTATTCGATGGGCCCTCTGAGCGAGACCATGAAACGGGAAATGGCTAAAACACAAGGTGACATAAAGTACGAAATCGAGTGGACAACATTGGACGAGTACCTTCAATTCCTGGAAAAGAAAGGAGTCTCACCGAATGTGGGTTCCTTTATCGGCGCAGCGAGCCCCAGGGTCCACGTGATTGGCTACGAGGATCGACCTCCTACAGATGAGGAGCTGAATCAGATGAGAGGCCTGGTCAGGCAGGCGATGAAGGAAGGGGCTTTAGGGATTGCTTCAGCACTGGTTTATCCTCCGGGATTCTTCGCCAAAACCGGCGAGCTGGTTGCTCTGGCAGAAGTGGTGGCGGAATATGACGGACTCTACATCTCTCATCTCCGAAGTGAAGGAGAAGACCTCATTGAGGCAGTTGAAGAGCTACTTACAATCGCACGGGAAGCAAACGTTCGATCAGAGATTTACCACTTGAAAGCTGCGGGGAAAGAGAATTGGCCGAAACTCGACCAAGTGATCGCGATCGTCGAGGAGGCTCGGGCGCAGGGCTTACAGATCACGGCAGATGTCTATACCTACCCGGCCGGCTCTACAGGCCTGCTCGCTTCTCTGCCTCCCTGGGTGCAGGATGGTGGATTCGAAGCTGCCCTCGAACGCATGAAGGATCCGGCCACGAGGCGAAAGATCGCCAAAGCCATGCGCGAGTCGAAGGCAGGTTGGGAAAACATGTACCTGCAAGCCGGCTCTCCTGATGGGATCTTGCTGGTCGGCTTCAAGAATGACGACTTGAAGGCTTTGACAGGGAAAACGCTTGCCGAAGTGGCCGAGATGCGAAGCAAGTCTCCAGAAGAAACAGCGATGGACTTGATCATTGAAGATAACAGCAGGATAGGGACTGTCTATTTCTCGCAATCTGAAGACAATCTCCGGAAGAAGATTACACTTCCGTGGGTGAGCTTCTGTTCCGATTCAGCATCGCTGGCACCTGAAGGAGTCTTCCTTAAATCGAGTGTCCATCCAAGAGCTTATGGAAGTT
>JAUVSF010000493.1 GCA_030597245.1 Acidobacteriota bacterium | reverse complement strand
CAGGTACCATTCAGATCGAGCGATTTCGGCCCCGTTCAAGCGACCCGAGCAGTTCACTCTGATGCCGCCGGCTCCAAATCGCTGAGCCGTATCTACCGCCCTTCTCATCGCTCGCCGAAAAGCGATCCGCTTTTCGAGTTGCTGAGCGATATTCTCCGCCACCAACTGAGCATCCAGTTCCGGCTTGTGGACTTCTTGTATGTTGACGAAGACCTCACGGCCGGTCGCAGCCTGCAGGTCACTCTTCAACTTCTCGATCTCACTCCCCTTCCGCCCAATAATAATCCCAGGGCGTGAAGTGAAAATCATGACGGTCAGCTTGTTCGCTGCACGTTCCAACTCAATCTTGGATATCCCTGCGTGATAAAAACGCTTTTTCAACATTCCTTTGATCTTCAGATCTTCATGAAGAAGATCACCATAGTTCTTTCTGCCGAACCAGCGCGATTTCCACGTCTTGTTAACGCCCAACCGAAACCCGTAAGGATGAACTTTCTGCCCCAAGTTATTACCTCCTATTCCTTCTCGTCCGTCAGCCTGATCGTAATGTGACTTTGTCTTCGACGTTGTCGAAAAGCCCGTCCCATTGGAGCAGGACGTACCCGGAATCGCGATTTGGTCGGCCCCAAGTCCACGTACGCCTCCTTGACGTAGAGATCCTCCACATCAACTGAAGGCCCCTCTTGCTCCGCATTCGCGATGGCCGCATGCAGAACCTTCTGTATCGCCCGGGCGGCCCGCTTGTTTGAAAACTGCAAGATACCCAGAGCTTCTTCAACCCGTTTCCCGCGAATCACGTCAATTACCAGACGAGCCTTCTGCGGGGACCCTTGTACGTACTTTGCTGTCGCTTTGGCTTCCATAATCCTAAGACTCACTATCTCAGTCTTGACGCACGTTCCGACCTTCCGGTATGCCCCCTGAAGGAACGGCTCGGAGAGAATTCACCCAGTTTGTGTCCAACCATGTTCTCGGTTATATAAATCGGAATGAACTTTCTGCCGTTGTGGACGGCAATGGTCAATCCCACCATCTCGGGAATAACCGTCGAGCGACGCGACCAGGTCTTGATGACGGATCGGTCCTTCGTCTCATTCACGCGATCCACCTTCTTCAGAAGATGGTCATCGATAAACGGCCCTTTCTTGAGTGAACGTGGCATTCTATCTCCTCTTACTCCTTCTGCGGACGATGAACTGCTGAGTACGTTTGTTATTTCTGGTCCGGAAACCTTTGGTCTTCCAGCCCCACGGAGAGCAAGGATGGCGTCCTCCCGAGGACTTCCCTTCTCCACCACCCATAGGATGGTCAACCGGATTCATAGCGACTCCACGCACCTTAGGTCGGTGTCCCCGCCAGCGGTTGGCCCCTGCCTTCCCCAGGGAAACGTTCTCATGATCCGTATTTCCAACCTGGCCCACTGTGGCCCGGCACAGGATGTGTACCTTCCGAACCTCTCCAGAAGGGAGTCTGACCTGTGCATAGTCACCCTCTTTGGCCACCAGTTGAGCGGAGGTTCCTGCACCCCGAACCATCTGTCCACCACGTCCCTTCGACAACTCGATGTTATGAATCGTCGTACCCAAGGGGATATGGACCAACGGCAAACAGTTTCCCGGAACGATATCCGCATTCGGGCCGGACTCGAGAGTTGCACCGATTCCAACACCTGCAGGAGCCAGAATATAGCGCTTCTCACCGTCGGCGTAATGCAGCCTCGCAATATGCGCGCCTCGATTGGGATCGTATTCGATGGCAGCCACCTTCGCCGGAATCCCATCCTTGGTGCGGTGAAAGTCGATAATTCTATAACGACGCTTATGCCCACCGCCTCGCCTCCGGACTGAGATCTGGCCGAGGCCATTACGTCCGCTTATCCGCTTCTTCCCCTTGGTCAGACGCTTCAGCGGCTTGACATCGGACACTTCACCGGCCGGCTTGACTGTTCGGAAACGTGTTCCCGGCGATGTTGGCTTATAGCTCTTGATTGCCATTTCTAAAGACCTTCAAAAAATTCGATTTTGTGCCCAGGTTTCAAGGTGACATAAGCCTTCTTCCAGCCTGGGCGTCGTCCCTGGTTGCGTCCCTGACGCTTCATCTTCCCTTGAAATCGAGCGGTCCTGATACGATCTACTTGAACATCGAAAACCTTCTCGACCGCTTCCTTCACTTGATACTTGGTGGCATCGACCCGAACTCGAAAAGCCACCACCTGCCGATCACTTTTCTCAGACCGCAGAGTACTCTTCTCGGTGAGATGCGGGGAGCGAATTATATCGTAAACAGTCATGCCGTTAACGCCTCCTGCAGCTCCAAGAGCGCTTTCTTGCTGATCATCACCACTTCGTGGTTGACCAGGTCATAAACATTCACACCGTTCGACGCGACCGTCTTCACCAAGGGAATGTTGCGGGAACTCAAATAGAGGTTCCTATTCTCCCTACTGTCTACAATGAGGACCTTCTTGGCGACTTCGAAGTTGTCAAGGACCTTCACGAAATCCTTTGTCCGATGGGAGTCGAGCTCAATCTCGTCAAGCACGAGGAGTTTTTCGCTCTTGAGCTTGTCGGTCAGGACCAACTTCATGGCGCCCCGCCGTTTCTTTTTCGGAAATGCTTGAGCGTAGTTCCGCGGCTGAGGGCCATGCACTGTGCCTCCCCCCACCCAGAGCGGACTCTTAAGGGTTCCGACTCGCGCACGACCAGTTCCCTTCTGCCTCCAAGGCTTGTGCCCGCTTCCGCGAACCGCCGCTCTGTTCTTCACGGCATGAGTCCCTTTGCGCTGGGCGGCCAGGGGCGGTGTCGCAGCTTCCCAGACAAGGGTCGGGCTCGCTTCATAATTGAACACCTCGTCGGCCAGCGACAACTTGCCGACGACTTTATTACTTAAATCTCTAACTTCTAC
The DNA here is from genome assembly GCA_030597245.1 of Acidobacteriota bacterium. Lineage (GTDB taxonomy): Bacteria > Acidobacteriota > UBA6911 > RPQK01 > JAPXNP01 > JAUWTT01. The sequence continues at coordinate 1,146 of JAUVSF010000493.1, read as the reverse complement.
TTCTGCCATTGTCCCGATCTCTCAGAATCACTTCGTCCGCGTCACAAGAACGTACCCACCAGGAGCCCCGGGGACCGAACCTTTTACCAGCATCAGATTGTTCTCTTCATCGATTTGAACCACCTGAAGCCTCTTCACCGTGACCCGCTTGCTCCCCATCTGCCCAGGACCTTTCATCCCGGCCACTACCCGACTGGGGTAAGCACTCGCACCAATCGAACCCGGGCCCCGATGATGCATTGAGCCATGAGTTGCACGACCGCCGGAAAAGCCATGGCGTTTAATCACTCCCTGGAACCCGCGGCCCTTCGTCTTACCCGTCACGTCCACCAGGTCAAACACCTTGAAAATATCCCTGGCCAGGATCGAATCACCGACATTGACCGGGTTTTCCTCATCTTCAGAAAAGGAGAACTCCCTCAGAATCCGCGTAGCAGGTGCGTCGGCCTTCTTGAAATGGCCCTTCATCGGCTTGTTGGCCCGGGTCTTTCCCTTAGGATCCACAAACCCCAGCTGAATCTTCTCGTAGCCGTCCCTTTCGAACGTCTTCTTCTGAACAACTACACACGGACCCGCCTGTATTACAGTAACGGGAGTGATCACACCGTCTTCGTTGAAGACCTGCGTGATTCCAAGTTTCTTTCCGACCAAACCTTCAACCATGGTCTAATCCTTCTCCGTGCCAAAAGCCTTGATCTCAACATCGATAGCTGCGGGCAGATCAAGCTTCATCAACGCATCCACAGTCTGCGGGGTGGGTTCAAGGATATCCACCAATCGCTTGTGCGTCCTCATCTCGAACTGCTCTCGAGATTTCTTGTCCACATGCGGCGAACGCAAAACCGTGTAACGGCTGATCTTCGTGGGCAAAGGCACAGGACCTGAAACCCGAGCACCGGTCCGCCTGGCAATGTCAACTATCTCTTTGGCCGACTGATCCAGCACCTGGTGATCGTAAGCCTTCAAACGAATCCTGATTTTTTCGTCGATCATCAGCGTTTCCTGTCTAACTCTTGACCCAAAACCTTATTCGAGGATATCGGTAATGGTTCCGGCTCCAACCGTTCGGCCACCTTCGCGAATCGCGAAACGCAGCCCTTTCTCCATCGCGATCGGCGTGATCAACTTGACTTCCAGTGCCACGTT
>JAUVSF010000538.1 GCA_030597245.1 Acidobacteriota bacterium | reverse complement strand
TGGCCGTAGTCCACACCGGGTTCACACCCGTAACTCTTGGGAATCACCCTGGGTTCTTTCAAGCCGGTAACAGGATTGATCCGTTCGCCCCAGACCTTGTTTTTTCGTTCGGCCCAAAGGTTATCCTCGCCCAGTTTGAACGGCCTGTATTGGGCAGGCTGAGGGCTGATGTCTCTTTCGGGAAGCGTCTTCAATGCTTGCATCGCCTCGTCCCTGGACAGCACACGTCCGGTATAAACATCGGCAAACGTCGGCGCTTCCAGTGTGTAAGGCCGCTTGGTCGTGAGCCAGGACTTGGGCTGTGATATCATGACACCGTCCACAATGTCGGGTTGGGGGGACCGTTTGAATTGTCTGACGGAGTCGTCGAACCACAGCACGCCGAGCGGTGCCTTCACCAGTGCATCCGGACTCTGCCATTGTCCCGTGTAATTGGAGGTGCCCGGTAGGGCGCCGACCCGTTTCAGGAACACACCGCTGCTGGATTGGCTGATCTGTGCATGGGCCAAATTTGCCTGGTGGGCCCACTTGGTAAATGCCTCTGCCTGATCGTCCGGCAGTGACAGACAGGCCATGCCGCCGTAGGGGCGTAGTGACCCAAAAACCTTTTTGACAAAGGCCGAACGAGCAGAGAATCCCGCTGCGGACAAATCCTCTGATACAATCAGGTCCGCAAGGTAAGGAGGAAATTCGAAGTCCATGGGAGCGCTAGCGTGAACAACAACTCGTTTACCGTACAGTCCGGCCATATCCAGTCGCCTCCGAAGCGTATCGACCTTCTTGGCATCCGCATCAACGGCAATAATGTGCATGCGGGTTTGGATCGCGAGTTCCTCAATCAATCGGCCTGTCCCTATACCCCAAACTAAAGCATATCCGCTGTTCTTGTCAACTATGCGGCGCAACTGTTTGACTTCGTCACTCCATGAATCCTGCTTTGTCTGGAGCGGATGCAGGCCTACCTCATACTCTTTCGGAGTTCTTGACTTGGCGCCGAAACAGTATAGACAGCCCTCTTCTGTGACAAAAAACATTTTCTCATCCCCGACAAGCATGCTGCACACCTTGCCTTCGACACCTTCAAAACCCGCGCTATATGAAGATTTCTTCCCATCGACAGAAATGGTATGGCGACTTCCCGCCCGGAATAGCCATTTCCTACCTGCCCACGGGTCGATCTTCTGGGAGTTTACCCAGGGATTTTTGTTGCTCCATTGCGTCTCGTAGAATCGGTCTTCATGCAGTTCGCGATTGTAATTCGGATCGACGTTGAGCCGCCCGTTGGGATCGCCCGTGACAAACCAACTGCCGGGTATCCGGTTCGCAAGGTGGGAGAATGCCTGCAGTTGGCCGGTCTCAATGTCGAAAAAGGCAGGCACTCCACCGGTGCCATTGGGCACGACCAAATCCTTGCCATTAACTAACAAGTAACCTTGCAGACTGGGACCTCCGAAGGACCATGCACCGTGAGGATGACCTAAAAACAAAGAGCCGCTTCGGTCGTTCAGCCAGATGACCTTACCCGTCTCAGCATCCAGGGCATAGACAAAGATCCCTTCGAAGGGCCAAATTCCCGCTGCGAAATAAAGCTTGTCATCTTTAAGAACCGGGCCTCCACGAATGGGCCAGACCGACATCAAACGTCCATTACCAATAATCTTGCGATGGGAAGGGACCGCGCGGAATTTCCAGATGAGTTTTCCCGCGGCAGCGTCCAGACAGTAGAGGCAGCCGTCATCCGATGCGGCGAAGAGGCGGTTCCTCCACGCCACCGGCGCAAAACGCACGGGCCCGTCCGTATAGAACGTCCACTTCACGGTTCCCGTTTCAGTGTCGATGGCCGAGACACTGTCGTTGCAGGGCGACCCCATGAAGAGCGTTTTTCCCATGACCACAGGCTCATAACCGGCATCGAATTGAAGTCGCCTACTTCCGAAGGCAGGGCGCACTCGGGGGTTTCTCCTAATCCACTGCAAATGCAGTTTATCAGGCAGTTTCTGAGGCGATACCGCACTGCGACTGGCGTTGTAACGCCACATAGGCCAGTCCTCGGCACACAACGAGGCAGATCTGAAGACAAGAAAGAGGCATGCAAGACACCACGAACAACGTCTAAGCGATATGGTCATTTTTTCCTTTCGAAAATCATAATTACACAATGCCACCAACACCCAATTAGAGCTGATTTCACATTCTGATTGAACCCAGGGCTCCCGCCTACATGAACTGGCTTAGTGTCGATAAACAAAACTGATCGCCCGTTGTGAACTAACACCACTTAATATCGTCGCGAGGATCGATCCGCCGCATGAACAGACTCTTATCCGCAGCCTCGTCGTTGGTAATCTTCAAATTCTTCGAATCCCACAGCAGCGTTTTCCCCGGATGCAGCAATGCAATATCGCCCAGCACAATAATCTCCGACAAAGGCCCCGCATACTCGAACGGCGACATAATCTTATCCTCGCCCTTGATCGCCAGCGTCCAGTTATCGAAATGGCTCTGCCCCTTGCACCGATACGCCTTCTCCGGCGGCCGCGGCGTCTCCTTCATCACCGCCTCCGGGATAATCCGCCCACCCTGGCTATGGCTGCCCGCCATTATCGAAGCATTCTCACCAACCATAACCGAACCGCTCGTTATCTCCGTCCGATTCTTCTCCAAATGCTTCGGCCAAGGAAACTCGATGTCCGTCCCCAGATAATACCGCATCGTAACAGGAGGCTTCTTGCCCCGCGCCCCGAACTCCCACGTAATCACACCGCTCCGCGGCAGCGAACCCGGATACGCCGGAGTATTCACCTCCGCACGCACGCTCAAAGGAATCCGCAAGTCCAGCGCATAATACGCCGGATCAAATATATGTGCCGCCATATCCCCGACCGCACCGCTGAAGTGACTGTACCTGATCCATTCCCGATTCATGTAACTCGTACTAAACGGTATCATCTCCGCCCGGTTCAAATACAGATCCCAGTCCAGCGTCTTCGGAATCACACTCCTTTTAACCAGCGGCTTGTCGATCCAGTAGTTCTTCCGCGAATAAGCATTCACCTCACGTATCGGCCCGACCGATTCAGCCAGTCCCCAGTCCCTCAGCATTGCAGAACTCCGCGAAGAATGACCCTGATGCCCCATCTGCGTAATCACCTTCGGATACTTTTTCGCCTCCTCCGTCAAAAGTCGCACTTCATTCACCGTATGACACAGCGGCTTCTGACAGTAAACATGCTTACCGTTCCTGATCGCATGCATCGAAATCGTATAATGGTTATGCTCCGGCGTCGCAATACAGACCGCATCGATATCCTTGCCGATCTTATCGAACATCACCCGGTAGTCGTTCCACAGCTTGATCCCCTGCAGCTCCTTCTTGTTGGCGATACACTTGCCGAACCGCTCCTGGTCTACATCGCACAAAGCAATCACATTATTGCTCCGCGTAAGATAACTCAGATTCCCCGAGCCCTGAGACCCGATCCCGATCCCGGCAATATTAAGCTTGCCATTCGGCGAAGGACCCGCCTTCAGAATATTAAAAGGAGCAACGCCCATAGCCGACGCAGCAACAACACCCTTAAGAAAATCACGACGCTTCAAAGACTTCATAACAAAAACCTCCAAAAACAAACCACATTTACTCCCAGACAGTATACCAGAAAAAACCATCCTCCGCCACCCCGTCTACATAATCCACCGGAAGTGCTCATTGTGTCTCTGGG
>JAUVSF010000218.1 GCA_030597245.1 Acidobacteriota bacterium | reverse complement strand
GCAACAAAACCAATGCCAAATGAGAGATCACTCGGATTTACTAAATGTATCTTCAAGCTAGTGCTCCTGTGCTCCGTCTTGATAATCCCCAGGCCGACAGCGCCCTCACTTTTACGGAAGGGAGCTTCGCTTAGGCTAGTAGAGGATATCGGTCGGGCAACTTTGGGTCAAGGTTGTATTGTCAAGTTGAGCCGCAGGCAGAGTAAATAGCGACAATTGGTTCAAGAGAGCCAGCTACAAAAGCCACCGTTTTCCACCTGAAGTCATCAACCATGCCATTTGGCTCTACTACCGATTCACTCTCAGCTTTCGGGATGTCGAAGACCTGCTCGCTGAGCGCGGCATCACGGTAATGATCACCTATGGATAAACAACCAGAAGCACCTTCAGAAATGTCCATCTATCTTGGCTGGAGTGAGTTGCAGTTGGATCAACGCGGGCACAATGGACTTTCGATTCGCGATTTGCGATTTTCGAATGGAAAGAAGAGAAGTCACTCGACATTTGTCACTGGCCTGCGAGGCCCCTTCTTCGCAACTTTTGAAGCGCAACCTGTTCCGTCACGCAGCGGAGGATCTTACCGAGTCTTTAGCCGCCGGCCTCCAATCGGAATGAAGGGTCCGATTTACTCCGGACTGCGCAGCGCAGGAGGCGAGTCAGCACCTCGTCTTGGTATGTAATGTTGCTTACCACCTCTTTGATCTGTGCCGATAGACGCCGAAAGCCCCAGATACAGCGCCGCTTCGCCTCTTGTCGCCCCTCGCGTTGGTAGTAGAACGGCAAATTCACCTCGAAGAACGAGACGCTATCCGCATCTTTCAGCAGATCAGAGTGGGGATCGCCCCCGACCTCATGAAGCCCCACGAGCCGGCACGCTTCCTCAACAATAGACTGTGCCACACCACATTGCTTGAGAATCTCTTGTAGAATATTTGCTCCGTTACGAGCATGAGCGGCTTTGAAGGCGTCATAATCGTCGAAATCCGCGCGACGAACCTTTCGATCCTCGGTCGCCCGTTCGATATCGTGAGCAAGAGCAGCGATCTGTAAAGCCTGGTGGGCCTCGGGATCAAGCCTTAACAACCACTCAAGCGTATTTTCGGCGTGGAGCGGATCTTCCGGTACGTTGGAGCCGGCAATGATCGATCTGATTCGTGCCTTCGCTCGTTGTATGCTATCCATGATCCCGGCAGATGATGACGCGGCGTATGGTTTCAACATTCATCACGACCGCAATCACCACGAGCGCAAGAAAGACCTGGTTGAGGAGTGCGCCGAGAAATATCAAGGCTATCCGGACATCGCGTCCCAGACGGAATACCTTGCCAGGATTGACCCGGGCACGCATGAGACCGTCGTATTTGTCCGCTGTATAGCTCAACATGAAGGAACCGATGATCGCAAGGAAGCCAATCAGCAGGATGAGTCCCTCCGGTTTGTTTGTGTACTCGTGCCAGGTGAGGCCAAAAAGCAGAAAGGCGTCTGCGTAGCGGTCCAGCACCGCATCGAACCACGCGCCGTAGGGACTGCTTTGGAACTTGAGCCTTGCCACTTCGCCATCACAGCCGTCGATGATCGAGGCGAACTGTGCCAGAAAGCCGCCCAGCAAAAGGGTTGAATAACCGCCGAGCATGAACAGGCCCGCGGCCAACACGCAACAAAGGAACGAGAACAGGGAGATCTGGTTGGGAGTGATTCGGTAGTTCACCAGCCAGCGGGAAATCCTTACTGATAACGGGCGGTTGAAGTAGCGCGATACAGAGCCGTCATTGGGTTTGTCTCGCAGATTGGCCAAGAGCACGCTCTCCGCCCTCCTGAAGGCCGCGTCGTCATCTACGTCAATCGAGAAGTAGCCGCTAACGTCGAGTGCGTTGGCCCGGCCCTCAGCGGCCAGAACCCGCACCGCTCCAGAAAGGCTGGTATCGTGGCACTCGCGCGCGCACTGTGCCAGCGCGTTGAAAATCGCAGAAGTACAGAGGAAAATGCCGGTATCAAAACCAGTAAAATCAGTCAAGTCCTTGCCGATGTCACGGATCATTCCGCCTTCCGTCTTTACCCGCGTAACATCATCCAAGTCGATCAGGGAATTGTGGATATTCCCGTCCACGCCCAGAACGATCTCACCATCGGTTAAAGGAAAGCCCATTACCTTCCGGGCAATGGACGGATCAAAGAGATGGTCCGCCATCAGCAGCAGGAAGGGTTCATGCAGGTATTCCCGTGCCCTAAGCACTGAGAGGCCGTTTTCTTTTTCGTAGTTCTCGTTAATAAGGGGGGTGATACGAACTACCAGAAGGTCGGCTAGACGACTCAGGAAGGCCCCAACGTGCTGCTGCTGATATCCGCTAACTACATAGAACTCATCCGCTCCAGCCTGGAGAGCGGAGCGAATGACGCGCTCGATCAAGGGCACCCCCAAGATGGGAATGAGAGGTTTGACATCACCTCTACTCCGCAGCCTCTCTCCTTTGCCGGCCGCAATAATCAGACACTTCATGCTCGTCGCCTTCAGGGTCTTCTCTTCCTAGTAGTAGATTTCCGTGGCTATTCGACAGCGTGCAAGGAATGGTGCCGGAGAAGCCGATGAAGAAACCGCCAAGTGTATGCGCAGCGGAACGACTCTTTTCTCCTCCCGAACGGCTTTTGCTGCGGACAAAAGCTAGTCCGGTTTCCGCCCGCAAGCAAACGGCTAAACCGACGATCGCGGAAAACCCCGCAAGATTTAAGGATAGGCACTCTATGTGGGCTCGTCAAGGCCCCGGCACACACGGCGTCAATACGCTGAGAGATTCTCTAGTGGAAGGACGAACTCAAACGCATTCAGCAGCCCAACTCACCGCCTTTATTTTGTCCTTGACTTACTTTGTTGAAGTTCTCGCCCGACAGCGCAACCCACTGCTTCAGCTCCTGCCCGGGATTTTGGCCGGCAAAGACACGGTTCGGGTGTGAATAACTTTGAGAGCACGATGCGTACTCAAAAAACACCGGAAAACCTCCTCCCCAAAGGCCGGCATCGCGGATCGCATTGTGCCAGACCAAACACGCCGATCGCTGGACAGCCTGGAGATCGATTCAATCTCGAAGTCGGCTACTATCACGGACGCCGCCATCTGCCGAGCTGAAATCTTTCGGAATAAGGTGCCTCTCTCTGGCTGCACGCAACAGTTCTTCCCGGAAATCGGGGTGGGCAATCCTGATAAGAGCCTCGGCACGTTCACGGAGGTTTCTTCCATGAAGTTCAGCGACCCCAAACTCCGTCACCAAAAAATGAACGTCGGCACGGGTAGTGACAATCCCCGCTCCGACCCGAACAGTGGAGACAATTCTTGAGATAGTATTGTCTTTCGCCGTCGATGGCATGGCTATGATCGGTTTACCTTTTTTCGAATGAGCGGCTCCACGAATAAAATCGAGTTGCCCTCCGAATCCCGAATAAATCCGCGTACCGATCGAATCCGAGCAGACTTGACCGGTTAAATCCACTTCAATAGCAGAGTTTATCGCAACCATCTGGTCGTTTTGTGCCACGATAAAAGGATCATTTGTGTAGTCCACCGGGTGAAACTCAAAGAGCGGATTGTTGTCGAGGAAATCATAAAGCCGCCGGCTTCCGAGAGCGAAGGTGCAGATAACCTTTCCTCGGTGAAGGCTCTTCTGTGAACCGGTGATGATCCCCGCCTCCACGGCATGCATGATTCCATCCGACACCATCTCGGTATGGATGCCCAGATCGCGCTTATCTTGCAAGCTGCTTAGGACGGCGTCCGGAATGGCACCTATCCCCAGTTGGAGGGTGCTTCCATTTTCGATAAGCCCCGCTATGTGCTGACCGATCTTACGTTCAACTTCTGAAAATCCCGATTCCTCCAGAGTGGGAAGCGGCTCCGAGACTTCGACCAGACGAGTGACCCTGGAGATATGGATGAAGCAGTCTCCCAATGTCCTCGGCATGTTCTCATTGACTTGGGCGAGGACTGTCGGAGCATTGGCAATTGCCGCCATATTTGCAAGGACCTCGACACCAAGACTCATGAATCCATGTTCGTCTGGAGGCGCTGTCTGGATTATGGCAAGATCCAGCGGCAGGATTCCCGACGCAAACGTCCGCGGGATCTCATGGAGGTGGATCGGGGTGTAATCTGCCATCCCCTGGTTTACGACCTCCCGGTCTGGAGAACCCACAAACAAAGAGTTATGCCGAAAATGTTCCCATGAGGATGGCCTGGAGAGGGGGTCATCTCCCAGGAGGAGTACATGAGTGACCTCGACGTCTTTCAGTTCTGTTGCCCGGGCTCCCAATGCCTCAAGAAGAATGTAGGGTGTTGATGCGTTCCCGCTGACGTATACGCGGCTACCCGATTTCACAAGCCGGACAGCCGCCTCGGGTGTTGTCCGCCTCTTGTTATAGTCCTCAAACCATCTCATCAATTAACTGCTCCAGGTCGGCAGAGGGATAATCTTGAACCGACAATCGGTTGGATACATAGCCGCCATAACTATAAAGCCCACGAAGCAGAGAGCGTTCTCGGCGGAGCGCGCTTTCGATCCCTTTCTCCGCAACCACAACTTTGAGATAAGGGAGCAGCGCGTTTGTCAATCCGTAGCTCGAAGTGCGAGCGACCATCGAGGTGACATTCGGTGCACAGAAGTGGACAACTCCGTGCCGTGTGAACAAGAAGTTGTTGCTGCGAGTTAGCTTGGAAGTCTCGACGCACCCTCCCTGGTCAATCGAGAAGTCCATGATCACACTGCCCGGAATCATTTCTTCGACCATCTTTTCGGTTACCAGCACCGGTGCCATTTGACCTGGATTCAAGGCGCAGGTGATGAGCACATCGGCAAAGGCGACATGCTTCTCGATATTGCTACGATTGGCCAGCGCTGTGACGATGTGTCCTTGGAAAAGCTGGTCCAGTTCCTGGAGGCGCTGGAGGTTGCTGTCGAGCACATAGACGCTTGCTCCGATTCCCAGAAAAGAGCGGGCAGCATTATAACCGACGGTGCCCCCGCCGATGATGATCACATCGGCGGGCGGTATCCCGGGGACTCCTCCGAGCAAGATACCCCTTCCGCCAGAAGTGTTCTCCAAAAGTCGGCCCGCCAGTTGTACAGCCATCTTTCCCGCTATTTCGCTTGAGACCCGCAGTATCGGGAGTCCTCCTCGTTCATCTTGGACAATTTCCAATCCAATAGCGGTGATCTTCTTCTCAACGAGACCTCGCATCAGTTCCTGGCAGGGGATACCGAGGTTCAGAAATGAAAGAAGCGTCGTCCCTTGATTGAAACAGGCCAGTTCTTCGTCGGTGGGACGTCCGACTTTGATTACGAGGTCGGATCGGCGGATCACTTCTTCATTGGAATAAGCGACTTGGGCTCCAGCCTCCCTGTAATCTCTTGCCCGAAAACTAGCCTCGGTACCCGCTTCCGCAGCAACGAAGACTGTCGCTCCCAGCGAAACCAGCTCACGGACCCCCGCAGGAGAAAGGCCGACACGCTTTTCATCGAAGCCCTTCAGAACTTCGCCCTCTTTTGGTATGCCGAGAATCATCGCCGTTTCCTTCCGCTTTCCGGGATTTTCAGACTGCCTCCAGTACCTGGTAAATTCAAAGAGGAACAAGAAACTATCCCATTGAATGGCAGACTACAACACAAGTCGGTCAATACAAAATCGTAGACACGGGACAGGAAGAACTCTTCGACAACCAGTTTGAGATTTCCGAACCACCATAGGAGAACCTCTTTATGGTCAAGACGCACAACATCGGGGGAATTAACCCTCTTACGCAGATAACGGAAGGTGCACTATTACCGAAAACGCTACTGGCCTAGATGGCAAGAGAGTTACAAAGTAATGACTTCGAGTTAGGGCAAAACCCGATATTTCTGTCCCTCGTGCCGGGTCAGGCGTGTAGCCGCCTTCGTCGCACGGTTGAGCGCCTCCATCCTGGGTCCGACCCCAAAATTGACGGAAGCGATCAACAGCGTAAAGAGGCTGAGGTGAGAAGTCCGCGTCGCTAGGACGCTTTCCAGAAGCGGGGTCGCCTGGAACGACGACGCTTCCCGGGTGCCCGTGCGCCTTTCCTGGGCCGCGGGGACGGCTTCCCAAGCTGCGGCCTGGGCGCCCGTTCTGCCTCAAACCGGTTTTCAGGGAAGCGGATCGCTGCAAAGCCTTCCACAGTCTTGCGTGGAATACGGGCTCCGATCCGGCGTTCGACCGCACCGACAAGATGACGGTCATCACCGGTCACGAAGGTGTAGGCTTTGCCCTCCCGCTCGGCCCTTCCAGTCCGCCCGATTCGATGCGTGTAGGCATCCACGGTAGATGGCATATCGAAATTCACCACATGTGAAACCTGCTGAACATCAATCCCTCGGGCGGCAATGTCGGTGGCCACGAGGATATCGAATCGGCGCTGGCGAAACCCTTCCATCGCCTTGACGCGCTGGGACTGGCTCATATTGCCCTGCAGAGCCACTGCCCGGTGACCGGTGCGCAAGAGCCGCTTTGCCAGCCGCTTTGCGCGGTACTTCGTCCGGGTGAAGACGATTGCCGAAACGAATCCCTTCTCGGAGCAGATGTGCTGCAGGAGGCTGACCTTGTCACCACTTTCAACTGGATAGAGGGTGTGTTCTATGGTGGATACCGGCCGTGAGTTGTTTAGATCCACCACATGCGGATGGTTCAGAATCCCCTCCGCCAGGCTTCGAATTTCATCCGGCATGGTTGCTGAAAACATGAGGTTCTGCCGCTTGGCAGGCAAGGCGGCGATGATGCGGCGGATGTCGGGCAGGAAGCCCATATCGAACATGTGATCCGCCTCGTCCAGGATCAAGGTCTCGACCCGGTCGAGGGGGAGCACCCCCTGCTGGTAAAGGTCGAGCAGTCGGCCGGGACAGGCCACCACGATCTCCGGATTCTTCTTGAGTGCGGAGATCTGAGGCTGGGCCGAAACGCCGCCAAAAACAGTCACTGTTTTCACCCGGGTGAACTTGGCCAGTGCCTTGATCTCCTCGTTGATCTGGCTCGCCAGTTCGCGAGTCGGGGCCACGATCAGCACGCGTGGCCCGCCCCGCTGCCGGGCCGTCATGAGGCGCTCCAGCACGGGAAGCGCGAAGGCAGCAGTCTTGCCGGTACCGGTTTCGGCAAGACCCAGGATGTCGCGTCCTTGCAGCGTCGCCGGAATGGTCTCCGCCTGAATGGGACGGGGACTCACAAAACCAGCATCGGAAATTCCACGCATCAAGGCATGGTTCAAGTAGAAGTTATCGAATCCTAAAGCGGACTCAGACCGAGTATTAGACATAACTATATCGCTTTCAGGCAGGCCGGGAGGGTCCAGTTCTGTGTGTAAGTAGACGCAGACACAACACGGCCGCCGCATTCCTACCCACACAACAGCAGTAGACAAGGTATGGTAATCAGCGGCGCGATCTTGCGAGAACCTGTTGTGCGCCGCAGGCTGAGGGACCTCAGCCGCGCACAGCATACCACAGAAAGCAATGTGAGTGTGAATCTGCGAGATGGCGGAAGATAGGCATGCATGCCTGTTTCTTTAGCGTGGGTTGCTCAAATCGAAACAGGCCAAGCTCGAAACTCGAAATCCGAAGCTCGTAACAAGCTTGAAGTGACAAGGTCTAAGGTCTAAACACCCTGCAAACAACTGTTTCTAAGTAAGCTGCTGGCGAGAGCCTGTTTCAGTCCTTAGATATTCGAGCTTGAGATTTGTTTCGAATTTCGAACCTCGAGCTTCGGATTTGGGCGGGTTGCCATTTGGGCAACACGCCCTTTTGCTTTGGCACCCTTCCCCAGGACG
>JAUVSF010000602.1 GCA_030597245.1 Acidobacteriota bacterium | reverse complement strand
TTTCTTCAAGAGTCTGCGGCACCGTAAACTCACTCTTGAACCAAGTCTTCGTAGAGGGGAAAACGAGCGCAGAGCGTTTCCACCTCTTGTCTGACGCGACTTGCTATCTTCTCATTGTCAATGTCATCCAGAACGTCCGCAATCATGCTGCCAATCTGTTGCATTTCAGTTTCGGCCATACCTCGTGTTGTAAGGGCCGGAGTCCCTATCCTGATTCCACTGGTCACAAGAGGGGGATGCTGATCAAATGGGATCGTGTTTTTGTTTACGGTAATGGCGGCTTCCTCCAGAGCTTCTTCCGCCTGCTTGCCGGTGATACCCCGGGAAAACACGTCAACCAGAAACACATGATTATCAGTCCCACCTGAGACAATTCGGTATCCTCGATTCGTTAAAATGGCCGCCAGCGCCTTGGCATTGCTCACAATCAGCCTCTGGTAATCTTTAAACTCGTCGGTCATGGCCTCCTTGAAGCACACCGCCTTCGCTGCTATCACATGAACAAGGGGGCCCCCCTGATTCCCAGGAAAAACGCTTCGGTTAATCGCCGTCTTGTGTTCTTCCGTGCACAGTATCAGCCCGCTACGCGGACCACGAAGTGTTTTATGGGTCGTGCTCGTGACGACATCTGAGTAGGGAACGGGGTTGGGGTGAAGCCCAACCGCGACCAGGCCGGCTACATGGGCCATATCCGCCATCAGCAAGGCTCCAGATTTCCTGGCAATCTCCCCAAAGCGGTCGAAGTGGATCACCCGGCTATACGCACTCGCGCCTGCCACGATCATCTTCGGTTTCTCCCGCATGGCGAGAGCTTCCAGGGCATCGTAGTCAATCTGCTCGGTTTCCTTGTCTACCCCATACGGGACGACATCGAAAAAGCGTCCCGAGAAGTTGAGTGGATGTCCATGAGTCAAATGTCCCCCGTGAGAGAGATTCATTCCCAGGATTTTGTCACCCGGCTTCAGGAAAGCCAGATAGGTCTCAACGTTTGCCTGAGTTCCAGAATGAGGCTGCACGTTTGCATGGTCGGCACCGAACAACTTCTTCGCGCGGTCAATCGCAAGCTGCTCGACCACATCGACATACTGGCAACCACCGTAGTATCTTCGCCCGGGATACCCTTCCGCGTATTTGTTCGTGAAGACCGATCCCACCGCCTCCAGAATCGCTGGGCTTACGAAGTTCTCTGACGCAATCAGCTCCAGAGTTCCTGCCTGCCTGCGAACCTCCGATTGAATGGCACGGGCCACCTCAGGATCGACGTCTGATAATGATTGATGCATAACCTTATAGAACCTTTCGTTTAAAGCCCGGGAGTGTCAGGCAAACAAGCTCGCGACGAGAAGGTGATAGGTCTAAAGCTCTCGCGAAAACAGACTCCTCGACTCTCCTTTTACCCTACCAAGGACCCTATGAGAACAGGAGAGGTGGGCAACCCAAGGGCATCTTAGCCTACTTGACTAAAAGCGGTCAAACAGTTACAAATTGCCTTCCTATGCGCTGGTCAAAACTGTTCTTACCTACGCTGCGCGACGTTCCTGCGGACGCTGAAGTGGCTTCACATCGTCTGCTTCTACGAGCCGGTTATATTCGGCAATTAGGTGCGGGGATTTACTCATGCCTGCCCCTGGCTCGCAGATCGATCCTAAAGATTGAGCAAATCATTCGAGAAGAAATGGACAGCATGGGAGGGCAAGAGTTTTATCTCCCTGCCCTGCATCCAGACGATATCTGGAAAGAATCGGGTCGATGGGAAACGATGGGCGAGAACATGTTTCGCCTCAAGGACCGTACCGGACGGGATCTCTGCCTCGGTATGACCCATGAGGAGGTCTTCACAGCCATTGCGCGCGATGAGATTCGCTCTTACCGAGACTTGCCGCAGATCTGGTATCAGATACAGGTGAAATTTCGCGATGAACCCCGACCTAAATCGGGGCTCCTTCGTGTCCGTCAGTTCACCATGAAGGACTCCTACAGCTTTGACATCGATCAGAACGGCCTGGATCAAAGCTACGATCTGCACAATCAGGCGTACCGGCAGATCTTTGACCGGTGTGGCCTCGAGTACCTGGTGGTTCAAGCTGCATCCGGTACCATGGGCGGGAGTGAATCCGAGGAGTTCGTCGTCTTCAGCGACGCGGGAGAAGACTGGGTGGTTAGCTGCGCGGAGTGTGGGTACGCCTCCAACCTCGAAAGTGCAGTATCCAGTCTTGAGCAGACTGCCGACCCAGCAGGAACTTCACGCTTCTCTGAGGTACATACTCCAGGGCAAAACACTATTGAGGAAGTGAGCACCTTTCTGGAGATCCCCAAGAGCCGTCAAATCAAATCTCTGGTTTTGATTGTGGAAAGCAACCCTTACCTGATTCTGCTCAGGGGGGATCACCAACTGAGCGAAACAAAGCTTGCCGGTGTCCTGAACAATGATGTTTTTCGACCCGCCATTCCGGAGGAGATCCGTGAGATATTCGGAGCCGATCCTGGCAGCCTGGGGCCCGTTGGAATTAAAGAGATCCCGGTTCTGGCCGACAAGGCACTCGAAGGGCGCCGTAACCTGGTGTGTGGTGCCAACCGGAACGATTACCACCTCGTTAATGTGACACCCGAAGTCGATTTCACAGCTCCTTATGCTGATATTCGTGAAGTCAGGGAGGGAGATCCCTGCCCATCGTGCGGGACTCCGGTGAAAGTCGCAAAAGCTATCGAGATCGGACACATTTTCAAACTCGGCTTGAAATACAGTTCTTCCATGAAAGCGACCGTCCTGAACGCAGACGGCCAAGAAGTACCGCTCGTCATGGGAAGTTACGGCATCGGAGTGGAGAGAATCCTGGCAGCTGCCGTTGAACTGTACAACGATGAGCTGGGAATCGTCCTGCCTAGAAGTATCGCGCCTTACCAGGTCGTGATTACGTTGCTCCGACCCGACGATGAAGAACACCGTGCTCTCGCAGAAGATTTCTACGAGCAGTTGAATGCCATGGGCGTCGATTGCCTGCTCGATGATCGAGATGAACGACCTGGAGTCAAGTTCAAAGATGCCGACCTGATCGGAGTTCCCTTGCGACTGACCCTGGGAAGAAAACTCGCACAGGGAGAGGTTGAAGTATTCTCTCGTGCTAGTCGGGAGACGGTAACTGTACCTGCCAAGGAAGCACTGGAAACGGTTGAGAAGATGCTG
>JAUVSF010000030.1 GCA_030597245.1 Acidobacteriota bacterium | reverse complement strand
TTATCTTCCGCTCAAGCGCTACCTCCTGATGATGATGACAAGCTTATCTTCCGTCGGGAGGATGACCTTCCAGGTCGTCGATAAGGATCCAGGTGTTGGAGCAATGTGACAAGCTGGATGCATGTCTTACCGTAAGACAACCTGCCAGGTTGTCAGCGGGTTAGAGACTTACACCCAGTCCGCTTGCGTATTCCGAAAAGCGTCTCAAGAGTTCACGAGCCCGATCGTCAACGTCGTCAGGTCGTAGGATCGGGCAGTCATAACCCAGGGCTTCGCGCATTGTTTCCACAGCTTGCTGTGTGAAACGGACGGACCCATCCTCCTCAACCATCTCGATTCCGTCGAAACGGTGGGAGTTTTCGTTGATACGGATCGCTTCCTCGAGTGGCAACTCCGGGATGACAGCCAGCCGGATACCGTCAGAATTGGCGTAGACCGGGTAGCCGCCCGGAAGGCCGCCCGGGCCAGGCACGTGTATATACTGTTCCTCTTCGCCAATTAAGGCATTTACCAGCCGGTAGGTTGTTGCTGCAGTAAGTACATGACTGGCAGGGCCGGCAGTGATTGGGAACGCAGAGAGCAGAAGCTCAGCGCCGTCGATCTCTTCGGTCACGTTGTGCCCATCGGCTTCAATCTTGAGGAAGAAGGGAGCCGCGGTGGCGTTCCCGGCCGCGGTTCGATTCAGAGTGAAGCGCTGCAATGCATGGTGGGCCACCAGTGTCACATGGATAGCGTGGATTGGGACGGACAAGCGGCTCGCTGCCAGCCAGCGAATTTTCGGGACAATCTCTTCTACGTTGCCAATCCCGCAGGCAGGCGGGATCGACAGCTTGCCCAACACTGCGTTGGCTACATCCGGGTAGGGGGCCGTCACTACGAAGCCTCTGAAATCGGCCTGTTGAGCGGCCCGCATGAGTTTCAACGTCAGGGCAAAATGAACAGGAAACCACACGCCGAAGCCTGCGCCCTTGATCTTCGCAGATTCGGCATCAGGGAGCCGATCAGGAAGCCACCAGGTTTGGAGAGTGGCCGTGGTCAGTATGATGTCCGGCTTTATACCGGCGATTGCCTGGGCAGTGTCGTCGATATTGTTGAGATCGAGTCGGACGAAGTCGATTTGCGGGTCGAGACCACGGGCAACTGCACCTAATCGGGCCAGATTGACACGGGCAAGCGCCCGGTCCTTGTCAATGTCAGCGGTAACGAAGCGGAGTTTCGGATTCGTGACCAGGTACTCCAGAAGAATCCCACCCAGATCCCCCATTCCAATCAGCATTAGAGTAGATTGCATTTCAGAGCCTCAAGGAAGTCTCAACCGGCCAGGCCGCCTCCGTCAACCACTAGAGTTGTACCCGTAATGTAAGACGCAGCATCGCCGGCCAGAAATAGAGCCGCCTGTGCGACGTCTTCCGGAATCCCAATCCGGCCCAGGGGCCGCTCTCGAGCGTCTTCCTGAAGAGAGCCGCCAGGGAGCCCCAACTGCGAGGCTTCACTTTCCAGCATCGGTGTGTCGGTGTCCCCGGGACAGATACAGTTCACTCGTATGTTCTGCTGTCCGTGGTCCAGAGCCATCGCACGGGTCAACTGGATAACAGCACCCTTCGAGGCACAATAAAGGGCGGCTCTGGTTCCGCCGACAAGTCCCCATCCCGACCCAATGTTCAAGATGACGCCCCCTCCACTCTGTTCCATGATGGGAATGGCCTCGGATGAGAGGAGATAAATGGACTTTACGTTCACTGCCATCCCTTTGTCCCACTCTTCTTCAGTCGTTTCCAGAACCGTGGCCCGTCGGATAATGCCTGCGCTGTTTACCAGGATATTAAGGCCCCCGAACGTCGCGACTGTCTTACTGACCGCCTGGACACAGTCCCTCCTGTTCGCAACGTCAGCTTGACAGAAAAGGGCTTTGCCCCCTGCTGAAAGGATAGCGTTCTGAACTTCGGTTCCTGCTCCAGAGTCGATATCGACGAGAGCCACCGAGGCGCCACTGCGGGCAAATGTCATGGCGATTGCCCGTCCTATCCCTGATGCAGCCCCAGTGACCAGGGCAACGCTCCCGCTCAGCGCATCTCTATTCACTGAGGTTGGCATCTTTGCAGGCCTTTCTGACAGCTTCAAGGGTAAAGCTGACGTCTTCCATGGAATGTGCCAAGGTTGCCACCGAGTGGAGCGTTGCGGCAGGGCTCATATAAATCCCGTGGGGAAGAAGCGCTAGTGCAAATCTCTGGTATTTTCCTCTATCCACATAAGTACAGAAATCACGGTAATCGTTGATCTCCGTCTTCTCAGTAAAGAGTATCTGGAACATGGGGCCCACCCTCTGGACTATCGCGTTCACATTCAGTTCCGTGAAGACTGATCTAAGTCCTTGACAGAGTGAATCCCCAATTTCCCAAGTGTGTTTGAACGCAGCAGCATCGTCTCGCACAAGTTCCTTCAAACTCGCCAGAGCAACGTGCAGGCCGATTCTCGAGGCATTCTGAGTCCCGTAGTGCAACACTCCTCCCCAACTAAGGGCATCCATGATGTCGGCTCTTCCGACCAGCGCCGCGACAGGTAATCCGGAGCCAAGTGCCTTGCCGAATGTTGAGAGGTCAGGTGTGATGCCGTAGTGAGCCTGGCAACCTCCAGCTGCAATTCTGAAGCCCGTTACCGTCTCGTCGAGTAGGAGGAGGGTGTCGTGAGCCTCTGTCAGTTCCCTTAGCCCTTCCAGATAGCCCGGCTGGGGAGGGATAACGCCCATGTTTGCCATAATGCCCTCCGTGATCACGGCAGCAATGCGGCCCGGGTTGTTGTTGAGCGCCCTCTCGAGGGCCGGTAAATCATTCCAGGGTACAACAATCGTGTCCTGCTGAGATCTTCGATTCAGTCCGGAGCTGTCTGCAATTTTGACGGGGGAATTTCTGTGGCCCAGCGACGGTCTCAACTGGGGATTCGAGCTGACGAGCACGTCATCGTACCAGCCGTGATAATGCCCCTCAAACTTCAGAATCTTGGGTCGGCCCGTAAAGCCCCGGGCCAGGCGGATGGCAGCCATGACGGCTTCTGTCCCGGTATTAGCGAACCTCACCATTTCGGCAGATGGGATCACTTCCTGAATCAGCTCGGCCAATTCCAATTCGATTTCGGTCGCCGTGGCGAAGTGCATTCCGGTGGAGGCTCCCTGAACGGCTGCCGCCACTACCGCCGGGTTTGCATGGCCCAGAGGAACCGCGCCGTACGACATCATCCAGTCCACATAGCTGTTGCCATCGGCGTCAAAAAGACGAGAGCCCTCTCCTTTAACCATGAAAATAGGGTAGTCCCCGAAATTAGCAGGGCCCCGGGAGGCTGAACTCCCGCCCTCAATAAGGCTTCCGAGAGAGCGATCAAAGAGCCGCTTCGATGCATCTGTTTTGTAGGGCATACGGGTAATTATGGCTGCGCTTCCCGGCGGGGACAAGGTGCCTGTCCAGAGATGCTAACCACGAAGACACTAAGTCACAAAGAAATCTTAGTGTTTTTGTGATTTCGTGGTTAATACCACAGCTGAGCTTTTTCTCCTATCCAACCTCAATCGATACTGGCAAAGCCTGCCGAGTTCGTGGTAGAAAAAACATTATGAGAGGAATTCGAGTCGCTTCAGTCCAGTTTGAACATATTGCCGGGAACAAGTCAGCCAACATGGCAAAAGTGAAAGCTTTCTCCGAGCAGGCAGCCCAGGCAGGGGTCGAGATCATATGCTTCCCTGAGTGCTGCCTGACGGGATACTGGTTCTTGAGGAATCTCACGAGGGGGGAGCTGCTCGAACTGGCTGAACCGGTGGGCGGAGGCCCAAGTTCCGAAGAACTGCTGGCGCTATCCAGAACTCATGGGATGACGATCGGAGCAGGGCTGGTTGAGCTCGCGGATAATGACGAGCTTTTCAACACTTATGTAGTGGCGATGCCGGATGGGAGGCTCTTACGGCACCGGAAACTGCATACTTTTGTTAGTGAGCATATGCGATCAGGTAGTGAGTTCACCGTCTCAGACACACCTCACGACTGTCGCATAGGTGTCCTGACCTGTTATGACAACAACCTGGGAGAGAACGTCCGCATCACCGCACTCAAGGGGGCGGAGATTCTGCTCGCGCCGCATCAAACTGGCGGCTGTGCTTCGATCAATCCGCACACGATGGGATTGGTGGACCGGTCGCTGTGGGAGCAACGGGAGCAGAACCCAGAGGCCATCGAAGCTGAGCTGAAGGGGGAGAAGGGGCGAGGTTGGCTGCTGCGATGGCTGCCTGCTCGTGCCCATGACAACGGAGTCTTTCTGGTCTTCAGCAACGGAGTTGGCGTGGACGACGATGAAATACGAACCGGTAATGCGATGATCCTCGACCCGTATGGTAGGATTCTAGCCGAAACTTGGAAGGCCGCTGACGTCATGGTGGTCGCCGATCTGGATCCGTCCCTGAGAGTAGAGAACACAGGTCAACGCTGGATCAAGACGAGAAGACCCGAACTCTATGCGGACCTGGCGAGATCCACTGGCCAGGAGGAAGACGTCCGAGAAGTGAGGATGGATGCGAAAGGCGTATAGGGTGAGCGGTTAACGGTCATCGGCCTGTCCCCAAAGCTCGGAGACACCCCGACTACAGGTTCACCATCCCCATGTCCGCATACCGATCACCGGCTGTGGCTTCGTACGGGAAGACTTCGTCCAACTGCTTTAACTCATGTTCTGTCAATGTGAATTCTGCAGCAGCCAGATCCTCTTCGAGGTGTGAACGCCGTTTTGTTCCTGGAATCGGCACTATATCGTCACCTTGTGCCAGAACCCAGGCCAGGGCCAGCTGAGAGGGCGTGATCCCCTTTTCCGAGGCAAGTTGCTCGACGTGTCGGACGAGGTCCAGGTTCTTGGAGAAATTATCCCCTTGGAATCTCGGGCAGCCTCTTCTCCAGTCATCCGGCGCCAGATCATCGACGGTTCTTATCATGCCCGATAGAAAACCTCTTCCCAGTGGACTGTAAGCCACAAAGCCGATGCCCAGTTCGCGCACCGTCTGTAGAATCTCGTCTTCAGGTTCTCGACTCCAAAGGGAGTATTCTGTCTGAAGAGCGGTGATCGGATGAACCTTGTGCGCTCTCCGGATGGTTTCGGGGGCTGCTTCCGAAAGTCCCAGAAATCGGACCTTTCCTTCCGTCACCAATTCCGCCATGGCACCCACGGTTTCCTCGATTGGAACCGCAGGGTCAACCCGATGCTGGTAGTAAAGATCGATGTAATCCGTTTCCAAACGCTGGAGCGAGGCTTCGCATGCTGCCTTCACATATGCCGGCCGACCACACACGCCGTGGAATCGTCCCGACTCGTCTCTCATGATTCCAAACTTTGTTGCCAGGACCACCTGGTCTCGGCGATCTTGAACCGCTCCGCCGACCAGACGCTCATTTGTATAGGGGCCGTAGATATCCGCCGTATCAAGAAAGTTGACGCCCAGCTCAAGGGCTCGATCTATGGTTGCGAGCGACTCCGCCTCGTCTCCTGGTCCATAGAAATCTGACATTCCCATACACCCAAGGCCGATATTGGACACATGGAGTGCACTGCCTAAGCTAACCTGTTTCATCTCTTCCTCCGATTCATTCTTAAGCCTTGATCTGGCCCCTGTTCAAGGACGATTCTTCTGTTTTTGGAGATGAGCTTCGATTCGTCCATCCAGCCAGGCATCAAAGAGGTTCTTGATCGCCTTAGACCTGTCTTTGTGCAGTATTCTCAATTCGAGGAGTTGGGCACGACGCCTCCAATAGAATCTTTCCATCCATAGTACCATGCACACCAAAGCGAGAAAGATGACCAGATATTTCATGCTCCGCTAGTTCCTTGATCTCCTTCAGTCCCAGAATCCTGCCTGAACCTGAGACGTTCTCCGCCCTGCATCAGGCCTGTCTGCAGTTCCGAATCCCTTCTCGCGGTCCGTGCCTTGGCCGCGCTTCGTGGGGGACTATTCTAGGCACGCCGGTCCGAGCCAGACAAGTCTCGGTGCGCAATGAATTCACTGTTGAAGTGATTTCGGACAATGGTACGATCAGCAGTTGAGGACGTTAATGGCTGGAGGGACTTCTATGCGAAAAGTAATTATGGCATTTCTGTTGGGCCTGCTGGGTGGTTCTACAGAGTTGAGTGGGGCGGTCTCGAAGGGTGAGGAGTTCCAATTACTTGAACGGATGCTCAATGAGGATATTGTTCCCTTCTGGTATCCAGAAATGGCAGATCGAGAGGCTGGAGGCTTCAGTTTCAATCACGGCAAGGACGGAGAATGGAAAGGGCAAGCCCCAAAAGGGATTGTTTCTCAGGCCCGAATGGTCTGGTTCCTGGCACGTCTGAGCCGTTCCCCTTATGGCAAACCCGAACACCTGGCGGCTGCCATGCATGGCTTCGAGTTTCTTCAGAAGAGCTTGTGGGACCAGGAATTTGGAGGCTTCTTCTGGACCGTTAGTCATGACGGACAGACTCCTATACAGGCGGCGAAGCACTTGTACGGACAGGCGTTCGGGCTTTACGCACTTTCCGAATTAGCGGCTTCCTCCGGGGACGACGCACCCTTGCGTCTGGCAACGGAGTTGTTCGCCCTGTTGGAGAGGCATGCTCACGATGAGCGCAGGGGAGGTTATCTGGAGTTTTTCGAGAGAGACTGGTCGCTGCCCTCCGCTGGAACGGTCGGATATATGGGGGTGGCACCCAACATCAAACTTATGAACACTCATCTCCACTTGATGGAGGCAGTTACAACCTTCTATCGAGTCAGCGAGGACCCTGTTGCAAAGGAGCGGCTAGTCGAGTTGATGAATATCCAGAGCAATTCCGTCGTGCGAAAGTCGATCGGTGCTTGTACCGACAAATACACCCTTGACTGGAATCCACTGAGCGGAAGGGAGTTCAGTGTGGTTTCCTACGGGCACGACATTGAGAATGCCTGGTTACTGATGGATGCCTGTGAGGCCCTGGGTACGCCGAAGCAACCGTTCCTGGATCTGTATCGGACGCTATTCGATTACTCTCTCACTTACGGATTTGATCATGGGAAAGGTGGATTCTTCTCCACAGGGCCTTTCAAGACTAAGGCTGTCGATCTCAAGAAGCATTGGTGGGTTCAGGCAGAAGGCTTAATTTCAGCGTTGATGCTATTCCAGATGACTGGAGATGCGCGCTATTGGGAGGCCTTCCGTAAGACCTTGCGCTGGGTTGTTAATTATCAAACTGATCGAAAGGCCGGCGGGTGGTACGGAGTGATTCTCCCTGACGGACGTGCTCAAGGGGATAAGGCGAACATTTGGAAGACTCCGTATCACAATGGTCGGGCGGTACTCGAATGCTTGAGGATCCTACAAAGCGGGCTCGCCGGAGACCAGATCGAGTGAGAGAATGTTCTCTTGGTTGACTCTGACAATCGATTTCTCGACCTCGCCTTTGAGGTAGGCTCTATACAACCGCCTCATTCGTTCCAGGCGGGACTCTGCCGGTTGGTGATCCCAAATGCTGTCAGCTTTGTCGAGCAGGGCTTTTTCCTCGAGCCTCTGCATCAAGGCAATGTCGAGGGATCGAAGGTCGTTCTCGACATACTTCTGGAGAGTGTACTCGACCGGCCCAAAAAGCTCGTCGCCTCGTTCAACCGCTTCTTGTCTGCGCAGGTTCTCCACCTGCCATCGTCGTTCAACGTTTTCGAAATTCACCTCACCCCGGATCCCGAACTCTCGGGCCAGCAGCAATCGGACCTTGACTTCAACGCAGGTTCTCAGCGTGCGGTTCAGAAGATCGGCCCTTGGGCTCACCCCCTCGAATGATTGATCCCAGAACTCGGCCCCCGGATCAGTCCCATCAGTGCCGTGGAAATGTCGAAGAACCTCAGGTCGATTGATTTGAGCGAAGAGGATCATTTCCTGCCGCTCAATGGGTTCATCATTGACTGTCAGGAGGTCCACCGTTGTGTCGTAGGTGAGCTTGAATGGCAAATCCCTGAATCCCTGTGGCGTTTCGCGTTGCCAGGAGCAGCCTTGGGACAAGACGACCCATAATAAAGGCAGAGCAATTCGGGTGGTCAGCAGAGTACGTAACGCTTTATTCAACACGACACTTCAGCCTCGTCTCATTCTCGCACATTTCAGAAAAAACCTGGTACCAGAAAAACCCAGGTTTTCATGGAATCGAAGATAATGCTAAGATTTAGCCTTAGCTAAAAACGTTTTTCAGGACAAGGTAATATTTAAGCCTTCCTGAGACAGGGGCTTGGTTGTAATGAGGATTCTGTTTCTACTGCTAGTTCCACTATTCCTCGTGGTTCTGTTCTTCTTAGTCCGACACTTGAAAAACGGTCGGCGTGCCGGATTATCTCCTCTCGCGAACCGATCCGATCGGATTCTGTACGAAGACGCACTGAAGCATTTGTACAAATGTGAAGACGACCAGACGCGTGCTACGGTGCAAAGCCTTGCTGGGCAGTTGGGAATCTCGGTTGACAAGACAACCCAGATACTTTCCGACTTGCAGGGGCGTGGACTCGTGGAGCTCAAAGAGGAGAGTTTTCCGCTGACCCGGAGTGGAAGGGAATACGGGCTGCATGTTGTGAGGGCTCATCGACTTTGGGAAAGGTACCTGGCTGATCGTACGGGTGTTTCGGAGGTTGAGTGGCATGGGCAAGCCGAGATCCGCGAGCACGAGATATCCCCCGAACAGGCGGATCGACTGTGGGCCCAGTTGGGACATCCCACCCATGATCCCCATGGGGACCCACTCCCTCTTGTGGAGGGGGGATTGGTACAAGTACCCGTAAGGACCCTTCTTTCACTGGGTACTGATCAGTGCGCTCGGATCGCTCATGTCGAGGACGAACCGGAGAGCGTATATGCTCGCTTGGTAGAAGAAGAGGTTTTTCCCGGCATGGAGTTTCGAGTTTTGAAGAGAACCGTAGACTCCGTGACGATTCTGACAGAGGGGCGAGAGAAAACGCTCGACAGCTTTGCGGCTGCCAACGTGAGCGTTGAGTTGATCGAGCAGGAGGCGACCGATTTCTCAGGGACGATCCGGATGGCTGATCTCCAACCTGGGCAGAGAGGGGAGGTCGTGGGTCTCTCAAGGGCTAGCAGAGGGTTGGAACGGCGCCGACTCATGGATCTGGGAATCCTGCCGGGAACCGTCGTTGAACCTGAGCTCCGTGGATTCGGGGGAGATCCCACGGCCTATCGTATCAGGGGAGCCCTGATCGCGCTTCGAAAAGACCAGTCGGCGCACATCTTTGTTCGACGCGTGGAGGAACCAGCAGCATGAGTGTAACTGGTTCCAGAACGGGTTCTAGAAGGGGTTCTAGAACGGGTTCTAGCGCGCCGGCGAGCTGTGAGGCCTGCCCTGTACACCGGGCGTCGACTCTCTCAAAACTCGGGATCGACGTTGAGAACGTCGATTTCGTTGTTGCGTTGGCCGGCAATCCCAACACCGGCAAGAGCACGATCTTCAACGCTCTTACCGGCTTGCGCCAACATACAGGTAATTGGCCTGGGAAAACCGTCTCGCGGGCTGAGGGCGGATTCATTCATGAAGATCTGAGGTACAAACTTGTTGACTTGCCTGGGACCTACTCCCTTCTCTCGACCAGTCAGGATGAGGAGATTGCTCGTAATTTCATTCTTTTTGGACGCCCTGATGTAACTGTCATCGTAGTGGATGCCACGAGGCTCGAGCGGAACCTCAATCTCGTGCTTCAAATCCTGGAAATCACCGACCGGGCCGTTGTCTGTCTGAATCTGATGGATGAGGCCCGGCGAAACAATATCCAAATCGATGAACGAAGATTGGCCAGGGACCTGGGTGTCCCGGTTGTCGCCACATCCGCAAGGTATCGAAGGGGACTCGATTCTCTCATGGAGGTTATCGCGGACGTGGCTTCTGGGAAAGTGGTTTGTCGGCCCCACAGAGTGAAGGGGACAACGAAGTCATTGCGCCAGGCCATGTCGACCCTGGTCGATATGCTCACGAACATCTACCCGGGCCTTCCCAACTCACGCTGGGTCGCGCTGCGTCTCCTTGACGGAGATGACGGAATTAAGTCGGCTCTGCAGGACGGGGAGTTGGGCAGACTGGCATTGGAAAGTGGAGAACTGCCTGAGCAGGAAGCTGAGGTGGATGCATTTGCCAATCCTGAGAGAGCGGACGAGTTACTGGATCGAGCAAACGAACTCAGGTGGCAGCTTGGGCCTGACTTCCATGAACAGCTGATGGAATCCATCTATGGTGACGCGGTCGAGATCTCAGAGAGGGCGGTGATTCTCGGAGAGAGCCCTCGATTCGATTTGGCCCGCAGTTTGGACAGACTGGTGACCAGCAGGATCTGGGGTTTGCCGATCATGCTGTTGCTCTTGACCGCCGTCTTCTGGATAACCGTCTCCGGCGCTAACGTTCCATCTGCACTCCTTTCAGATCTCTTGATTGGCCAGGTCCACCCTTTGTTGAAGGCGGTTGCTCAGGCGATCAGCCTCCCCTGGTGGCTGGACGGAGTGTTGATCGACGGAATGTACCTGGCGACCGCCTGGGTCGTAAGCGTTATGCTCCCTCCAATGGCGATTTTCTTCCCCATATTCACTCTCTTGGAGGATTTTGGCTATCTGCCGCGTGTGGCGTTCAACCTTGACTACATTTTCAAGAAGGTTGGTGCCCACGGCAAACAGGCGTTGAGTATGACCATGGGTTTTGGGTGTAACGCCGCGGGTGTGATAGCTGCAAGAATCATCGATAGTCCAAGGGAGCGACTCATTGCAATCATCACGAACAATTTCGCACTATGCAATGGAAGATGGCCCACACAAATCCTGATTGCGACACTTTTCATTGGAGCACTGGTTCCCGCACATTTTGCTGGATTGATATCGGCGATGGCTGTTGTGGCAGTTGCGGTTCTCGGGGTGCTTCTCTCATTTGCAGTTTCCTGGTTCCTTTCTCGAACCTGGCTGAAGGGAGAAGTGTCCAGTTTCACGCTTGAGCTGCCTCCTTATAGGCCTCCACGGGTACTGCAGACCATCTACACATCATTGATTGATCGAACGCTCTACGTCCTCTGGCGTGCCGTTGT
Source organism: Acidobacteriota bacterium (assembly GCA_030597245.1). Classification (GTDB taxonomy): domain Bacteria; phylum Acidobacteriota; class UBA6911; order RPQK01; family JAPXNP01; genus JAUWTT01. Next base: position 9,692 of record JAUVSF010000030.1, on the reverse strand, counting down.
CTTTGCGCTTCCCGCGGGTGCAATAATCTGGTTGAGCGCTAATATTTCGATTGGAGGGAGCACTCTCGCCGAGCACATGATCGAATTGCTTAGCCCGATAGGTTTTCTCCTGGGATTGAATGGCGTGATTCTGCTTGCTTACATCGTCGCGATCCCGGCGAACGAGATCGTGATCCCAACGATCCTGATGCTGACCGTTCTTGGCGCGGGGGCCGAATCGTACGGTGTTGGGGCCGGAGTTCTGTTCGAGCTTGACTCCGAGGCTGGTTTGGCGACCATCTTCTCCACTGGAGGCTGGACGTTGTTAACCGCAGTCAACTTGATGCTCTTCAGCTTGATGCACAACCCATGCAGTACAACCATCTATACGATCTTCAAGGAAACGGGGAGCACGAAGTGGACTTTGGTCGCGGCCCTTCTTCCGGTTGCGATGGGGCTGGGAACCACGTTTTTTGTCGCTCAAGTCTGGCGACTGGTCGAGGGCCTGATGGCGGGTTAGACTCCATTGGGTTGAAAAAGACGCAATGGATGCGGGAGCGAAGCCAGGATCAACCACGAAAGCACGAAATCACTAATGAGATCTTCTTGTGTCTTCGTGATTTGGTGGTTAGTTCCCAGCCAGGCCCAAGGACTCAAGACCCCGAGACTATTCAATCCGGATCGGATAGCCCCTGAACTCACGGTAAGTCTCGTAAAGAGCGAGTACGTTTTCAACTGGGATCTGGGGCTGCACGTTGTGGACTGTGTTGAAGACAAATCCGCCACCGGGTCCGAGTGCTTTGATCCGGTCCCGCACTTCCTTTCGTACCTCGCCGCTGCTTTTAAAAGGAAGAGTTCCCTGGGTATCGACGCCCCCGCCCCAGAACGTTACACGGCTGCCAAACGCTTTCTTTAGTTCGTAGGGGTCCATGTGGGCAGCGCTGCACTGAACCGGATTGAGTATGTCAAATCCGGCGTCGATGAAGTGAGGGATCAAGGCCCTGACCGATCCACACGAATGGATGAAAGTCTTCCACTTCGTATTCTCATGTACCCAATCGTTGAGGCGGCGCTGAAAAGGTTGGTACAGGTCGCAGTAAGCCTCGGGTGAAATGAATGGGCCGATCTGAGTCCCAAAGTCCGTGCCTGTCATGTAAATAATGTTGACACGGTTACCGACGCGCTGGTAACACCGGCTGAGGTTCTCGAGTGCAATTTCGCACTGACGCTCGAATATGGAGCGAACATAATCCTGGCGAATCACGGTGCTCATGTACCATTCACTGACATCTCGAATCCCTTTCGGGTGCTTGAGCCAGGGAGCTGGAACCAGAGCAATGTCGCCGAATGCCGTCCCCCCGAAATTTGCCAGTATTGCCTTGTCTGTCTTTGCATAAAGGCGGTCAACTTCCCTGCTGAAATGGTCCAGTTCCTCGTCGGACATTAGATCGAATTCCTCCAAGTTATCCTCTGCGTCCAGGCTATTGTCATCAATGGGCGGCTGTCGGATGATGGAATCAAAATAGAATCCCCCCTCAGGCATCCTGCCACTGGGGGGAACGGTCTTATCCGCTTCGGGGTAAAGAAGGAGGTCGCCGTTTGCCTCAACGTCTGTGTTGAATCCTTCTGGTACGAGCACTGGTGTGCCATCGAACGTAGTCCACGGTTTCCACGCCTCGTTTCTGAATCCAAACATGTTCTTGGATGGCCATGCCCCGACGACATCAACATCCAGAGCCTCCATCAGATCGGGCCCAATCTCACCGAGCAACTGATAGGGCTCAACCACCTTCACAGGGGTTCCTGGCGGATCAAGTTCAAGGGCTTGGCGCAGTTTGAAGACCGTACTCACGTGCATGCCGCTAACCGGGGAAGATCCCAGGTCCAGAGGAATGCGATCCGGTTCTTCGTGGGACAGGGCACAGATAACTCGCTCTCTTGAATTCATTTCGTCACTTCTCTCCAAACTCCAGACTCAATATGCTTGTTCCTATTCACCGAAAAAGGTGGTAGCTGACTTGGGTGGAGCCTCATAAATAAGGCAGTTTCCCAGTCGGCCGACACGGTACAAGTTAGTGCCCTCACCCGGTGCGACTCCTACTCTCTCGCAGGGATTGTAGGGGAGTTCTACACCGAAAATCTACCGGTAACGGGACTTGATTCTGCCTCTGTTGTCTGGGCAAAGCCGTTGCTGAAAACTGAATTCAAAGACATTGGCCAATTCTTCGAAAGTGATTTGCCTGCCGGCTGCCTCAGAGACTGAAATCATGTTTTTCCTCAGTGAGGCGGCTTCGAATCGGAGTGCCCGGCCCATCACCTCGTAGTCAATCTCGATCGGAACCGAGCCATGCTGGAGAAAGCTGCGCTTCAGTCGTCGTTGCGCACTCCCGACGATCTTCCTGCCTTTGTACATAAGTTCGTGGCGAGATGGAGAAGTAAAGCAGGGCTTAGTCCAATCATAAAGAGACCCGAAGGCGGATTTACGTTGTCCAGCGCTATGAGTTGCCCGGATTCCGAGTTCGTGCAGACCTCCTTCTAGACATTCTGCGATTAACTGATAAACGGGGAGCAGGCCTTGCAGGGGAAACATTTCGACATCGTTCGACACGACTGAGTAGGTGAGTTCATTGCCGTGTAAAACGGCCCGGCCTCCCGTGGGTCGCGAGACGGTAGGAATCCCAGCCTCATCACAGTAAGCCAGATCGACCGCTTTCGCGGGTTCTTGATGAATTCCCAGTGAGACGGTCGGTCTATTCCATCGATAGAAACGAATCACCGTCAAGGGCTTTTTCGAGATCTCGGCTCGTTCCAGCCTGGACTGGTCAATCGTCATGTTCTGATCGCCTGGCCTAGGGCGATCACTGAGAATCCTCAACTCCCCCACAGATCTTACTCCGGGCTTTCGATCCTTTGCTCGTAATCGAGAACTGCCCAGCGACTCTTCAAAGGAGATCCTCGATAGGCTTGAAGGGACGCTTTTGGGCCTTCGCAACAGGCTCACAGGTGATATGAGCCTGGTAAACGTTGATGCCTCTCCTGAGGTGCGGATCCTCTCGGATCGCCTGTTCAATCCCTTGAGACGCGATTCTCCTAGCGTACGGTGTGGTCACGTTGGTCAGGGCTCTCGTTGAGGTTCGGGGAACCGCGCCGGGCATGTTGGTAACACAATAGTGAAGAACGCCATCCACCTCATACACCGGATCACTATGCGTTGTCGGCCGGGTCGTCTCACAGCAGCCACCCTGATCGACTGCTACGTCAACAATAACTGAGCCCGGTTTCATAGCCTGCACCATCTCACGGGTGATTAGCTTAGGAGCGTTCGCACCAGGGATGAGTACTCCCCCCACCAGAAGATCCGCGCGTTTGATCGATTCTGCAAGATGGAAGCGGTTAGACATTAGCGTTTCGACACGACCAAAGTAGAGGTCATCAATGTAGCGGAGTTTATCTACATCGACATCCAGGACACTGACCTGAGCTCCTAGCCCCATTGCCATCTTGGTAGCATTGATCCCAACTACTCCTGCCCCCACTATTACAACGAGAGCCGGCCGTACCCCGGGGACCCCGCCCAGCAAAATGCCTCGTCCACCTCTCGGTTTCTGTAAGAAATAAGTGCCGACGATGACCGACATTCGGCCTGCAATCTCACTCATGGGAGTGAGAAGTGGGAGATGCCCGTTATTGTCCGTGATGGTTTCATAGGCCACCGCGATGACACCTTTATCCACCAGCACTTGAGTGAGTTCAGGCAAAGGAGACAGGTGAAAATAACCAAAGACAATCTGGCCTTCCCTGAGACGGTGAAATTCTTCTTCAACGGGTTCCTTAACCTTGATGATCAGGTCGCTTTTCTCGAAGAGCTCGTCCGCGGTACCGACAATTGTGGCTCCCGCACTCACGAACTCTTCGTCAGCAAATCCGGAGCCTTTCCCGGCCCCTTTTTCGATAAAAACAGTGTGTCCATCCTCGACGAGACTGTACACGCCGGCTGGAATGAGACCCACTCGGTATTCGTTGTCCTTGACCTCTCTGGGCACCCCAATTTTTGTCATGTTTGTGATTTTAAGGGCCTTCCTTCCAAATTGAAAGATTGAAGCTGAAATCTCAAACGGGTATTCGAGGGATGGCTCGGTGGTAGATCCGACAACTGATCAATCGCCGGCGACTTAGGGCGTGTTGCCCAAAAGGGCGCCCCGCCCAAATCCGAAGCTCGAAGTTCGAAATTCGAAACAAATCTCAAGCTCGAATATCTAATGACTGAAACAGGCAGTTGCTGATAAGGCATTGGGAAACAATCACTTCAAGGCGTTTAGACCTTGGAACTTCTGATTTCGAGCTTCGAGCTTGAGCTGTTATGGTTTGACAAACGAGGTGTAAGAAACGCTTCGTCGGGCATCGCGGCCGCCGCCCCGGAGGACACGTAGCACAATACCCTTTCCTGAGGGTACCCCGTTCACAGCATCCTTGAACTCAGGGCCAGTGGCAACCCCTTTGCCGTTGACGTGAGAAATGACGCTTCCTCGACCCAGTCCAGCGTCGTCGGCAAGACTGCCGGGTGTCACATCCAGGATGAGTACTCCTTCCTCATTTTCAAGCCCGAGCTGGTTAGCATCCCGAGCATTCAGCGTCTGAAACTCGAGACCAATCTCCTTCGGCTGCTCTTCTTCCTCCTCTTCGTCAAAGGAGAAGCCCTCGTTCTCTGCTCGCTGATTCGTTTCAATGGTACGCTCAGCCAGCTCCACCTCAAGTTTACGAACCTCGCCCTTTCTCACGATCACCACGGGAACTGTCTCGCCGGGGGCCGTATTGGCGACTGCTACTCTCAGGTCATAGAGATCTGCGATTTTCCTGTCGCCAAACTTAACGATCACATCCTCAACCTGCATGCCGGACCGGGCGGCCGGACCATCATCAGCCGTGTCTCCTCGCTCATCAATGAGGTCGGTTATTACCACTCCGTCCCCATCTTTGATTCCGTCCGAGTCACTTCCCGAAACCCCGAAGTAGTCTGCCATCTCCGGAGTCATAGGAGTGAGATTCATCGAAACGCCGAGCCAGCCCCTTTCGATTCTCCCTGTCGTTACCAGCTGGTTATATGAGTTCACTAAGACCGAAGACGGTATGGCAAACCCGACCCCGGCGTAAGATCCCGTATTGGTGAAAATCGACACGTTGATCCCAATTACCTCGCCTTTCATGTTGACGAGGGGGCCGCCACTGTTTCCAGGGTTAATGGCCGCATCGGTTTGGATGTAGTCACCGAACATGCCTGAAGGTACAACCCGCTTGGTCGCGGAGACAATTCCCGCCGTGACCGTTTGTTCCAGCCCAAAAGGACTTCCTATGGCGATCACCCAATCACCTACTTTCAAGGCGTCCGAGTCTCCAACCTTCGCGAAGGGGAGCGGTCTGTCGGCGTCTATTTTCAGAACCGCAAGATCTGATTCCGGGTCGACGCCGATCACTTCTGCCTGATAGGTTTCACCACCGTGGAGCTGAACCTCGATTCGGTCGGCCAGGCGGCGGCCTGAGCGGCTCTCAATAGGGGCAACAACGTGGTGGTTACTGAGGATGTATCCCTTGCTGTCGACGATGACACCCGAACCAAGGCTGGCCCGCTTCTGCTGTCTGGGCCCATCCGGGCCCCCGAAGAATCTCTCCCAAAACTCGTCCCCAAAGAATTCTCGCAGTCTCTCCGGATGTGGGTTCTGTTGTCCGGATGACTTAATTATTGACTGCGTACTGATGTTGACTACTGCGGGCTCAACGGTTTCGGCTACCCGAGCGAAGCCCTCGTGCAGTGATACTTCCTTGCCTAGTGCGACCGGGTCACCAGCGCCCTGCATCTTAAGTTTGTCAACGGTCCCTCGCTCAGCACTCATGACCCCGTCAGAGACGATCGAGCCGATCGCGATACCCAATCCAAGGGTGATCAGCAATGCGACGAAGGTCATGCCCGCCCTTGAACCTAATAAATCACGTAAACGTGTCATCTATTCCTCCAATTTCCCAGTCCTTCTAATTATCAACTTCTTTCCTAATTATATACGCCGATGAAAGCCTGAGGTTCTCAAAGATCCTGGTGAGGTCCAGCTGGATAGTCAGCGGCTGGGATCTCGATCACCGGTTCCTGTCCTCCAGCCTCTGTTTAAAGCAGCTTGAGCTTCGCGAAGCTCTGGAGCAGCTTCTTTATTCCGCGACCTGGAAATTGGACAGTTATCTTCAAGTCCGTTCCCGTATCCTCAACCTTTAAGATTTTCCCCTTACCGAACTTATCATGAACGATCAGTGCCCCGGAAACCAATCCAGATCGGCCTGACCGGGCGCCCAGTGCGGCCTTGATACTCTCAACGGAGTTGTAGGTCTTGCCGGTGTAAGCCTTTTTAGGCTTGGCAGGTGAACGCAGAGCTTGACTGCTCAGAAAGGCAGGCTGGTTTGACTGGCTCCGTACCATCTGGCCACTTTGTCCCCAGGAGCTGTCCAACAGCTTTGCCGGAATCTCCGAAAGGAAACGGCTGGGCTCGTTCAGTTCATCGGTCTCGCGCCCGAAGAAGCGTCTCCTGCGACAGTAGCTTAGATAGAGTTTTTTCTGTGCCCTCGTAAGCCCCACATAGCACAGCCTGCGCTCTTCTTCCAAGTCGTTTTCTTCGATGGCTCTACTGTGCGGGAAGAGTCCTTCCTCGCATCCAGCCAGGAACACAACCGGAAACTCGAGCCCTTTTGCGTTGTGTAGCGTCATCAAGGTTACATCGGCACCCGAATCGAATTCGTCAAGCTCCGAATACAGAGCTGCTTGATCAAGGAAGCTCTGCAATGAACCTTCGTCTCCCGAATAATCTCGTGCAACAGCGATCAACTCCTGAATGTTCAACACACGGTTGTCGTTGGACTCAGAGGCTTCATTCCGAAAAGCTTCCAAGTATCCGCTCTTGTCGAGGATGGTTTCCAGTGCGAGATGGAGCGGCAGATCCAATGCCGGCCGGAAACGTTCCACCAACTCCGAAAATGTCTTCAGAACCAGATGCGCTCTCGCAGGGAACAAGTTCTCTCTCAAGGAATGCTGGAGGGCGCCCCACAGTGACAGTGATTTTTCATCAGCCAGGCGGCGAAGTTTATCGCGAGTAACTCGCCCGATTCCGCGGGGAGGTGCATTAAGAATTCGTTCGAGTGAAATGTTGTCCTCCGGGTTGCGCGCGATCCGGAGGTAGGCGAGCGAGTCTCTCACCTCTTTTCGGTGATAGAAGCTAACGCCTCCCACCAGTCGGTAAGGGATCGAGAACATGCGGAAGATTTCCTCGAACTGTCGAGATTGAAAGTTTGTTCGGTAGAGAATTGCTATGCCGGACACGCCAGAATCCAAGTGTTGACGGACCCTGCGAGCTACGAACAGAGCCTCCTCGCGGGCGTCGTTAGCTGCATAGAGGGAGATAGGTTCCCCGGCCTGCTCAGCAGTCCAAAGGACCTTTTCTTTCCGAGAAAGATTGTTGGAGACGACCGCTGTGGCAGCATCTAGTATGTTTTGAGTCGACCGGTAATTCTGCTCCAACTTGATGACTTCGGCTCCAGAAAAGTCCTCTTCAAAGCGGAGGATATTGGTTATGTCGGCCCCCCTGAAGCTGTATATCGATTGGTCCTCGTCACCCACAGCGCTAATGTTTTGATGCCGGGAGGTTAGAAGTTTCACCAGTTCGTATTGCGGGGCGTTGGTGTCCTGATACTCATCAACCAGAATGTACTTGTATCGGTCACAAAAGCGGTTTCTGATGTCCGCGTGTTCCTGCAGGAGCTTTACTGTCAACAGAATCAGGTCGTCGAAGTCCGCGGCATCAGATTTCCTGAGGTATTCATCATAGCGACTAAAGACTTGGTGGATTGATTCGCTGTCGAAATCGCGACTGTTCTTGAGGTATTCGTCTGGGGCCCAGCCCTGATTCTTGGCACGACTGATTACGGAGTGGGTTTTTGCAAGCGGCAGGTACTCATCCTTGAATCCCAACTCGCCGTAAATCTGTTTCAGAAGCCGCTTCTGGTCGTCTTTGTCACAGATAGTGAAATTCGAACTGTAGCCGATTCGACTCGCGTGACGTCTCAAAACACGAACGCCAAATGAATGGAACGTGCTGACCAGGGGTGGAATAGAAAGGTGTTGGAGGAGTTGCTCCACCCTCTCCCGCATTTCGGTAGCCGCTTTGTTCGTGAAAGTGACGGCCAGGATCTGGTCCGGCAAGCTGTACTGCCGGTCGATCAGGTAGGCGATCTTGTGAGTAATGGTCCTGGTTTTTCCGCTGCCCGCCCCCGCGAGTATTAACACCGGGCCTTCGACATGCTGGACTGCGCGAAGTTGTTGGGGATTAAGTTGGGATTGGAAGTCAATTCGACCGGACATCACGAGTTGGAATCAAAAAAGAGAACATTACCACGTCAGGGCGATGCCAGAAGGCAAAACATGGGGAAGGTCACTGAATCCGGGTGACTGTTGCGTCATCCTCGGACAAGTGGAAACCCGTCTCGGATACAGTGGCTGAAGGCTCTTTCCACCTCATCGTTACGCACAGAGCCTTCAGCGAGTTGAGGTTTCTATCGAGAAGAGGCTATTCGGTCGAGGTACTCCTCGAGACCGGCGAGCGATCCGTTGTGAGTGCCCTTATAAAGCTGTTCCAGTTTCTTCCGACACTCCCCCGAGTGAGGAGTACCAGTCAACAGTGAACCCCGGGCAAAAGAATCCATGGCGGCATCGATTAATTCCCGGTTCCAGCGGGACATGCCGGTGTAGTAGTACCCTTCGGCTACTCGAGCACGATTCTTTGGATTCAACTTCCGAGAAGTTGCGTAATCCTTCTCCGTGCTGCTCCAACTCTTCCTCTCAAAAGCCCGCCTGCCAAGAACCGCATGGCAGACCGATTTTTCTTCATTTGTAAAGGTTTTCCAGTCCGCGTCTGAAACCGCAGCAGGCTTGTCGACAGTGTCGACCGCCTGGATAGTCAACTCCGCCCACTTTGCGGCGTTACTCCAGTTCTTCTTTTCGGCGTAATGGCGAGTAATCATGGGGAGCAGATCGTAGCAATCCTTGGGCTCAGCAGCAGCGCAAATCTTCTCGGCGAGAGGAACAGCATTAGCGATGTCACCTGTTTTCTGGTAGGAACGTGCCAGGATTGATTCGAGCTGAGGAGCATCGGGCTTGATGGCATAAGTCTTCGCCCCGTACTCCACCGTCTGCTCGTACTGCTGTGAATAAAAACTGGACCAAGTGGTCAAATAGAGCACTTCAAAGCTTTCGGAGTCAATTTCGTCAAGGTATTTCTTGCCCGCCTCCGCAGCCTCATTGTGTTTGCCGCTCTCGAGGAGCGTCTTAATGAGCTGTTGATACTCACTGACGGCGTATTGTGTCAGTGCGGAGTTAGGGTGAGACCCAATAAAAGCAATGAGAGAATCGACGCCTTCTTTGACTGCCATCTGGTATTCATTGTATTCAGCGGTCGTGTACTGGGCATCCTGCGCCAACACCGTTGATGTGGCGGAGCAGAGCGCGATTCCTATCGTAAGTGCGAAAAGCAATAGCCGAGTTTTGCTAGTCATTCTAGTCAAAGGCCTCCGTTCTTGGTTTGCCAAACTAAAGCCGGAACTCATACGTGAACCGTCAAGAGCTGGAGATACCGACAAGTGACTCATTGTAAGCACCTTGCCTCTTTACTGCAATAGTTCAGATG
>JAUVSF010000581.1 GCA_030597245.1 Acidobacteriota bacterium | reverse complement strand
GTAGAAAGGTTATGGTAGAAACATATGTAATGGCACCCGGTTGTGTCGATGCCTTTGAAAGATCAGGACTAACCGGAGAGACATACCTAACAGGTCAGGGCGGATATCTCTTCACGGAACTTTTGGTAGAGGGTAAGATCCAGCAGATAGGTGCAATGGGTCCAGATCAGCTGACAATGGAACAGGTTGATTTGTATTTAGAAAAGGCTAAAGCACTTGATATAACACTAGAGACCCAAGTGATAGAACAAACTCCGGGATCGCCTGGATACTTAATGTGTGGTCCAGGGGTTTAGCCCGCTGGGGTAGGTCTAAGGCCTACTTAACAGAAGAAATCGTATCGGTCATTGGCGAAAGCGGGGCTGATATGGAACGACCGACTCCATTCGCAGCCGTGGTATCACACGGGTGGGAACCTAATCGCAGGTCGCCGTCTGGGACGGCAGAGCTGCACGCGAAGGAGTGTGAAATTACAGATCTAGCCGGACACCCTGTCATCGTGATGAGACAGGGTGAACCGGAGGATCGAAGTGACCGAGGATCAGCGGCTCGAAGCCCGCCGCGCTGGCTGCCTCTGCGGCAGCATTTCCGTCCACTCGAAGACTACGGAGCATACCTCTCTTCATATGCGCTTATGATCTCATAACCTTTGCGCACGATATCCTCATCCATTCGCACCACCTGATGGTCAGCCAGAATGCGCCTTACGATCTTACCGGCCTCTCGAGTCTGCGCTTTCTTCTCCATCGAAAGCAACGCGAGCTTTTCTTTGTCCCACATGATCAACGCTTTTCTCATGTTCTTGGCGGTATGGCGATGGGTCAGGTAAGAGCCGGTGTGGCCGACTTCTTTCATCACCTCCAGGGCGATCGCTTCTTCTGATATATCCACCGGCTTCAAGTACTCCCGGCTGAGTTCCCACACATAAACATCGAGCAAGAGCTTCGTGAAACACACGCCCTTGGCATCGTCGATGCTTCCCATTCCACCGGTGATATCCGTTACGGCCGCAGAGCCCAACATATCCAATACCGACTGACAATAAGCGTCTTCCTCTTCCGATTCGGTATTGATTGGACCGAAGGCGGATACCAATGAGGGCAGCCGGTATCTCTTGGCCATTTGACCCAAGCCAATGCTGATCAGGGCGAACTCGGGCGCACCGTAGTCGATGTTGCCGGTCGCCATATCCATGGGGGTCGAGTCCGACGCGTAGATATGCGGCGCGCCAGGCGAGGCCGACTGGGTAATCACGAGACTTGCCAGGTTCTCGGCATTGGCGTTGGTCAGTGTGCCGGCCATGGTAACGGGTGCGGAGAGACCGGAAAGCGACATGGACATGGACGAAATGGGAATGCCCCCCTTCGCCAGCTCTACCTGAGCCTCTACAGCGCCTCCTCCAAATGACATAGGAGCGAGTGGGCAGCAGGTCATTGAAAAGATCGGCCGCTCTCTGAGCTTGTCCTCACCTCCGACAACCAGAGCTGCCAGTTCGATCTGAGCTCTTGCGTTGTGGGCCCCGTCGACAACATCACCCTGGACATGCTTGGATGTGTTTTGCATGGTGATCCAGAGTTCGTAGAGTGTCTGGGCGTGGGCCGGTTTGTCTTTGGCGGAGAGCGCGGGCCACACGAAGTCGAGCCCGTCGAGCGCATCTGAGAACCTCATGAACTCAGCCAGATCATCACTGTTGCAGTCTCGATACTCCCCCGTGTCCTTATCGACGACGAAGACGGAGAGGCCGTTGTTTACTGAATAGGGATAGTCTGTCGCAGGCAGACGAACATCATTTCGAGGATCACGGCCATAAAGGGTTACCTCTTTGGGAGCCGTATCGAGAGCAGAATCGATCATCTCTGCGGGCATCCTGGCGGTCATTGCGTCGTAATCGACGATCGCGCCCTTGCCTTCGAGGAGCTGCAGTACCGATTTACTGCGGACCAATACGCCCATCTCATCCAATAGTCTCAAGCTCTGTGAATGAATCAGATCTTCTTCTTGCTCGCTCAAAAACAACAGTCTGGCATTTGCCACCTTAGGTTCTCCTGCTTGGGTCTCTTTGAAAATCATTAATTGGAGACAGCGATTCGCGATCGCCTGTTCCGCGTGCGACCTGCCCCCAGTGGTAGCCCGTTTCCTATGTTAACGGCTATGCAGTTGAGCCGGACCTGTGCCTCATCAATATTCAGAAATTGGTCTACGCTGCATCTCGGAACTCCCGTGAGTAGCGGTGGTGCAGCCCACCCACACGGGGATTCGCAACGACCTCCCCCATTTTCTGCGGCTCAAGGGATCGCGCTTTCGGTGTGTCCTTTTCGAGCCCCAGATGCGTTCGGTCCCTGTGGTAATAGTCAACATACGACCGGACCACGCGCCGAAGCTGACGCTCATTGACCACAATCACGTGATTCAGACAGTCGCGCCGTAGACTGCCGATCCATCGCTCGGCAAATCCGTTCTGCCACGGAGAGCGAAAAGCTGTGCGTATCTGCTCTAACCCAAGCCCATCTACCCTGTCTTGGAAGTAGGCCCCATAGATCTTGTCATTGTCGCGAATCAGAAATCGACCAGGCAAATCAAACGCGCACGCCTCGACCACCTGTTGAGCTGTCCATGTTGCTGTTGGATGCCGGGTCACATTGAAGTGGAGAACTCGTCGGCGCTCAAGGCTCAGAACAAAGAACACATAGACGATGCCAAAGGTCAGGGTCGGCACCACGGCAAAATCAATCGCGAGGGTCTCGTGCAGATGGTTGCGCATAAACGTCGCCCATCGTTGCCGCGAACCCGCCGGTGAAGGCCGCTTGGGCATGTGGCGCGAAACGGTGATTTCGGAAATCACGATCCCGAGCTTGAGAAGCTCACCGTGAATTCGAGGAGCGCCCCAACCCACGTTCATCTCTGCCATCTCAGAAATCAGCTTGCGGACTTCGACCGAAATACGAGGCCGGCCAGCACCACGCTTCCTGCTCTTCCATCGCCAGAAGAGCTTGAAGCCCTGACGATGCCAAGCCAAGACTGTGGCTGGCTTCACCATGGCCAGGTTTTCCCGCCAGCCACCCCAGAAACGAGACAGCAATACCCAGAAAACACGGTCAACACATCGAAGCCTGGGCCGATGCCTTCGACCGCTCAAGCACAAAAGTTGATGACGCAGGGCCATGTTCTCGGCGATGAGATCTGCACGCCCCGTAAAGACGACGGCGACAATGGAGAAAATCAGTGGGAGCTTGAAGGGCATCCGGCGAAAGATACCCTCAACCTCATTAGACTAAAAACTCAGCAGTTTCGGTGCCGTATGCAATATTGACGAGGCACAGGAGTGCGGGTCAGGATTACCGCTCGTATTCGTTCGAGGCGTGCGAGGAAGTGTGGCGCTCCTTCAAGAGCGATGGGATCACTCTGGGGACGCTGTT
>JAUVSF010000373.1 GCA_030597245.1 Acidobacteriota bacterium | reverse complement strand
CGGAATGGCCGGGCGGCAAACCGAGGCTCGGCAAATAGTAGAGGAGTTGAAGGAACGGTTTGAGCAAGAGTACCCGCGCCCCTACCTAATCGCCAAGGTCTACTCCGGATTGGGCGAGAAGGACCTGGCCTTCGAATGGCTTGAGCGAGCCTTTACTCAGCATGACACGTCGTTCGCTTTCGCCAAGACCGACGAGACTCTCGCCAACCTTCGGAGTGATCCTCGTTTTGCGGACCTCATGCGGCGGCTTAACCTGGAGACATGAATTCAGGGCTTGTTGCCCAAGAGGGCACCCCGCCCAAATCCGAAGCTCGAAATTCGAAATTCGAAACAAATCTCAAGCTCAAATATCTAATAACTAAAACAGGCGATCGCTGATAAGCCATTTGAAAACAACTACTTCAAGGCGTTAGACCTTAGAACTTCTAATTTCTTGCTTGTTTCGAGATTTGGATCCAAGTTGATCGTGCACCTCTCGTACCTTGCCGCAAACTCGTGTTCCCCTCCCTGCTTTCGCACCTATTCATCCGCCTCGACGTGTATGGTCACCTCTCCCGCAATACCTGTAATCGTGTCTGTGACAACGATCCGCCACGGGCCTGCCACATCATTCAGGGCCGTACGATAAGAGTGCGTGCCTGCACTGCCGATAATGTCTGTATTGCCACCATAATACGGAACTTCCCTTCCCTTCGAATCCGTCACGACGACGGTTGCTACCGAGCGATAGTCCTCAACTCCGCCGACCCGAAAGTCAACTCGCACCTCCTCCCCCAGCTTGACAGCAGCCGGGGTGTCAAGATGTAGTTCTGAGACTCTGCCGTCCACGAAGGCGAAGAGCCTGGGTATTGCGGGCTCGATCTCCTCAACAAACGAACTCCCGGAGGTGACGAAGCGTTTGCGGCGAACGTCGTAAACAGTCTTATCCTCACCAAGGGCAATCCGAATGCTCTGATTCCCTTCTTTGCCCTTGTCCGGTACCAACCCGTAAAGCTGCGTGGAGCCACTGTTGAACAGGTAGGTCGCACAGTCGCTGACAGATCCGCCGCTCAGCGAAGTGAGTCGGACCTTCGGACTGATCCCGGCAGCAGACAGGATCTTCTTCATCCTTTCCAGGGCCTCCTGGTTTCTTCCTTCGAGCTTGTCCTCCGGGTAGCTGTCCAGGAAGTAGTTGAGCAGCAAGGCTTGTCCTTTGCCAAAACGATTCTGCAGCAGTATCGGTCTTCCTGATTCCTCGGAATGCGCTACAGCTCCTCTAAGTTTGAGCTCCGGTTCTCCCTCGAGGGCGATGATTGTACGAGTGTCCACCGGTGCAGTCTCAATGCCGAAAACCTCGGCCATGGAGCGGGTATTTCTGAAGCCGGACCGGTCGTCCATTACACCGGCCAGGGCGTCGGCAATCACGATTCCTCCATCTGACACAAGGTCCCGGATCGCTTCCACCTCCTTGTCGCTCAGCGCCAGGCTCATGGGGAGAACCAGGGCCCTGTAACCACGGGATCTCAACATGCCCTTTTCGATGTCTCCGTACGAGATGAAATCAAACTGGAGTCCGGAGTCTCTCAGGATCTTGACCCAGCCATCCCGATTGGCATCGAATCGACGCATTGTCTCGCTGCTGGGTTCGTAATTTACTTCCTCTTCAATCGTCCCATCGACAATCCATGCAGCGTGAATGCTGGGATACGAGTAATGAATGGCAATCCCATGGTTGTCGGATGCAGCTAATCCCACAAGTTTGCCGATCCCCTGGCCTCGCAGTTCATGGAACCCTTCCTCCATGTCCTTGCCGCTCTGACTCATCGTAAGATCGGGATCCAGCGTCGAATACTGCCAGAAGATGTAGGCGCCACCGTTACTGCCTTTGAAGAGGTTGCTGTAGAAGTCGTAGAACACATCTTTGCCCAGGACCCCGTAACCGGCTCCACTCGACATTTTGATGTCAGGGTTGAAAGAACGGTGGAAATCCAGCTGGTTTCCACCGTCGTAGGCGTTGAGGTGTCTCGTGTAATAGTTGATCCGGCTGTAGTCGCATCCATTGTGTGCTCCGGATTCCTGCGTGCCGGAATTCAAGAGCATTCCTTCCGGATCGACCTGGCGAAGCTCTTCAAGTACGAAAGCAAAGAACTTGGCATAGGTTATTTCCATGAAGGTCCGGTGGTCGCTCCAGGAAACATAGTTCCCCCGGGTCTGCGCTTCGTAAGTATCATCGGGTTGTACTTCCTGCCACGCCTGAAACGCGGTCCCCCACCGTTCATTGAGAGCCTGCACGCTACCGTATTCCACTTTCAACCATTCCCGCATTGCGGCCATGCAGGGGGAAGAGAAACAGAGATCGAGGTCGTCCACATAACAGGTTAAGGAGGGTTCCTCATATACATAGTAGGAGAGCGGAGAGAAAGGTGCCCAGTCTGATGCTTTCTCCCGGATCTCTTTGCGGACCAGTTCGTGATACGAGGGATCATTCATGCAAAACTCTCTTGAGAGGACGTGCCTGTCCCGGGTTTGTGCATACTCTTTCTTCATCGCTTTGTAGTAATCGCGCGACGACCCGTCAGGCGACTCCTGACCGCTGATACGGGTTTGGGCCTGGATGTCGTAATTGGCATGCTTGCTGTGACTGAGCGAGTAGGAAGAAAGAGTAGTTACGTTCAAGCGCCGCATTTGCGAATCTATTGCAGGCCAGATTCCCGGTATGGGGTCCGGGCCGAACCGGTACATTACGATATCGTAATCGTCCCATTTTCTGGGTTGAATGACGAAGACCTCTTCGATCTTCCGATCGTTGCGGTGACCATTCACAGCGACCTCGCAATCCAGCCGGGCGAGGTGGGTTAAAACCCCGGTGGAGTCCAACGTCACCGAATGTGTGGTTTCATGTCCCATGAGCAAATCGGCCTCTTGTTCGTCAATGAGACGGTCATAGTTATCGAACAGGCGGACGGTCACGGTGGCATTCGTTTTGAGGGGAGACGTGAGGTTCACCCGGACTGAGACCGGATTCCCAACTGATACGCGATCGGTTTCAGACACGAGGGCCGTTATCTTTACTTGCGAATCGGCTTCCAGTACAAAGCTCATCCAGTCATGGACTTGTGCGCCCTGAATCAACCGCAGGTCAACGAAATGGCGTCCTCCCGATAAGGGCTGGGGCAGCATCAGTTCAACCCGCGTGTCTCCGTTCACCAGGCTGGTAGAGATCTGTCGTTCTGTTTCTCCGTAGCTGCTGCCGACAGTCGCCTCGATGATTGCACCCGAGGGGGGATTCAACAGATCGACTGCAACCCTTTTCTGGTCGTGTTCAACTCCCAGAATTGCCGCCTCCGGTTCGTGTCTGGAAGCCCAGACGACGGCACGAGCCACCAGCGACCAGAGATACTCGTGATAGGGGTAATGCAGCCCGGTTTCGAAGACATCGTCGATCTGGGGGATCATTCCTTTCTCGGGGTAGGCAAAAGCGACGACACGGCCCTTACCAATTTGGCGAGTGGCCATCACGGGTGTTCCCCGAGAGGTCTCCAACAGGACTTCGCCACGCACTTGAGACTCAGCCACCCCGAGGTGGCCCCACGGGAAAGCTTCAAAAGGAACTCCCCGTGTAATGTAGTGTTCGTTCGTAGGCCGCCACTCGGTCTGGTCCAGGGGAGGAACAGCCAAACCGAATTCACCCCCGCGTTTCTCCGCAACGACCAGGGGTGCTATTTCCCCAAGGCCGGCACTCTCCGTGGAACTGGTCAATGGATAGAACAGAACCAGCCCTGTTCCGGCTTCGACCCGTCTCCTTACTTCGGTTCGGATCTCTTCGGGATAGCTCTCCCAGCTGTGAAGACCCGGCCACAAGATGACGTCATATTCAGGACCGTGGAGGAGGGCGTCTGCAATGTAGGCAAAAGCAAGACTGTAAGCGGAACTCCAGAATTCCCCACCCAGACTGCGCTGCCTGTAGAAATCGCCAAAGCCCCATTTGTTGATCCCGGGAGAGCGCCCCAACGTGACAGCTTTCAAGGTCAGGTCTACGCGTTGGGCCAGTTCAATGACCCCTCTCCCGTTTGCCACGTCGGCCAGGGCGAACGTCCTGATGGAACCGCTACTCAAGTTGCGCCCCCACGGGACATGCGGAGTCTCCACCTTCATTGAGTAATCGATGTCCCAGCGTCCGCGTTCTTCAAGCACCGGGTGAAAGCGATCCAGGGCAAAGTAGTCGAGGTACAGAGTCCCGGCCTGCCCGAATTCAAGTGTCATGTGCTCCATCCGGCCCAGATCCAATCCTTCTATATCCTTCAGCGGAAGCTGGATGTGATTCACTCCTGCTCGAAGGGGAAATGCCTTGGAAAATGAATGCTCAGCCGAATCATGCAGGCGAATCGTTAGTTTGGAAGGCTGCTGGCTCCAAACAAAAACCAACAAAGATCCCTGCCGGCGCCAGTCCTCCGGAAGGTCGGAAAGTCTGATCGATCCTCCTGCTTCGGGAAAGACCACTTCCAGCGAGTTCTTCCCCCAGGCAGGAAAGCGTTCAGAAGCAGCGTAACGTATGCCCTGTGAAGCACTCACAGATGCCACGTCGGAGGCTTCCTCAAAAGTGGCGAAAACTTCGAGTCTCGCGTAACCGTTTTGAAGGGTCAAGCCGGCGAGAACCACAACCAGGACCACGAGCCTCGACAACCGAGCAACTTCATTCATTGACTTTTCTCCTGCCGCAGTTATACCCGATCTTTGCTCAACCGTCAGCCGGGTGAAGGAGAACCGGAACTTCGGAGTCCTTCCGGATTAACCACCAAATCACTAAGTCACGAGAAAGACAGGGCTTGGATCAAGCCGGCGCCGCCTAGTTTCCCTGATTGAAGAGCAGGTACGTCCCGCTCTTTCCTGCAACGGCGATGTCGAGGCGCCCGTCTTTGTTGAGATCGGCTGTCCGAATCTGCAGCCCTCCTCCTACGCGGCCCTCATCAATGAGATACCTGTCGAAGTTCTGCCTGTCTGTCCGCCACTTATAGTAATAGATGCAAGGAGGCTCGTTCCCTCCCGGATCCTTTCCGTTATGGGCGTGAACACGCTTGCCTGTGATCAGCTCATCCTCTCCATCACCGTCCAGGTCCGCCCAATGCAGACAATGCGGCTGCGAAAAGCTGTCGTCGATCAAGTGCTCAACCCAAATCGTGCTGCCGGCTGGAGATGAATCCCCCTGTACCCACCAATAGAGACCATAGTCATGCGCGCTCCCGACGACCACGTCCGCTCGGCCGTCTTTGTTGAGATCTTTG
>JAUVSF010000711.1 GCA_030597245.1 Acidobacteriota bacterium | reverse complement strand
TTCCACTCTGGCGCCGGATTGTCTGGATTGTCACTCAAGTAAGGGCAACATTCACGGAATGCTTGCCGCGACCGACCCGCGATCTTCGGTCCATGCGGACAACCGTCCCGCCACATGCAGTACACAGGATTGCCACAGTACCGCCGGGCCGGCGCTGGCTTCCTTCGATGTTCACGCCACCCGCACTATTGCAACGCACAAGCTCGAATTCTGCGTGGCCCTGTTCTTCGTCATCATGACCCTTGCGATCGTCCTGCCAATTATGACTCTCAACGTATTGGGCCTTATACGCGAGCTTCTTCCGAGTCACGCGGCCGAGGAGGAGATCGATCGCCTTACGGAACTGGCGGAAATGAAAGCGGCCGCCGAGGGCGGGCTCAAGCGTTTCACACTCGGGCACAGGCTGCAGCATATCTTCCTCGTCACAGTTTTTGTAGTGCTCTGCCTGACAGGACTACCCATGAAATTCCCCGAAGCATCATGGTCCCCGCCAATCTATCAACTCTTTGGAGGTATTCGGGGCGCTCCAATAGTGCACCGCGTCGCCGGCATCCTTTTGGTGATAGGCTTTATCTATCATGTGGGATCGATACTTCTGAGTGTCACGCGTTCATTGGCGCGCGAGAACAAGCTGACCCTTATGAACTGGATCAAGGCCGTATTGGCGCTGCCCATGATTCCCAAACCGCAGGATGCGAAGAATATCGTCATGCAGGTCAAATATGTGTTCTTCCTGAGCCCGAAGCGGCCCAACTGCGGTCGCTTCTCCTGGAAGGAGAAGCTCGAATACCTGGGGCTGTTCTGGGGAATAACGCTGATAACCATAACGGGCTTGCTGCTCTGGGCCGAAAGCCTCTCGAGTCACGTGATCCCTGGCTGGATGCTCAATATCTGCTATCTGGCTCACACGTATGAGTCTTTTCTTGCCATAGCACATATCACTCTTATACACATCCCCGGCGTCATCGGCAGGCCGGGAATGTCGCCGCTTTCCGGCATGGTAGTCAACGGAAATATCTCACCGCGAGTACTGGCCGAGGAACATGGAGCCGAGATCATCAACTGGACTTCGGCAGAGGAGGTCAAATAATGAGTCAAGACCAAGCCGTATGGAAGAAATATTTGCTCGTGCTTTACGTAGGGATGTGGAGCGTCATTCTCGTAGCTGCCTGCATCTGGCTGATCATGTTCCTCATCGGAACCCTGGGATACAGGCAGGATCAGACTCCGGAACTGAACGTGTTCGACAGCGTGGTTGCCCTGACTGAGCAAAAGGTGGTGAGATACCTCGGGGATTGGGAATTCCTGGAGCCTAAACTTCCCGGACACTTTCATCACATCGGACGTTGGTATCAATCCGACAAGTGGAGCTTCTGTGTCAAGTGCCACGGGCCAACTCCACATTCCAAGGCGCCGCAGCAACGTGCTTTTCTCAATATGCACAATCTCTTCATTTCATGCCAGGTCTGCCACGTGCGCGAGCAGGAGGGGGTAGCGCCGACTCGTTTCGGCTGGGTAGATATAACCAACGGGCAATTGTGTTCGAATCCTGATATGGCCGAAGGCGTCTGGGGCGAGTATGGAGCGAAGATTATCCAGCTCAAGGGCGCTGAAGAGAATCCCCAGCCCGTAACCCTCGATGAAGAGAATGATTTTGCCGCGACGTTTCGTAAGCGTGTGGACGATCTGGATGACCGTCAGAAGGTAATAGGCAACAGATTTATCCACAGACGCTGTGTCGATACTCCCGTACATTGCGGCGACTGCCACAACTCCGAGGAAGTGTTCCTTCCTTACACAGCCCTGGGATATTCCTCAGAGCGTTCGGCATTCCTCGTAAGTTCAGAAGTGGTTGATCTGGTTGGGCGGTATGAGACCTTTTATATGCCGAACCTGCTCAAGGCTGACGAGCAAGTGCAGAAAGAGACAGGAGAAGAAACGCAATGAGGTTGATAGCGGGCCGTCTGGCGGTCAAAGCAGGACTATCGCTGGTCCTTTGTCTGGCTGCTGTTGCTGGCGCGAACCAGGACCGTACTGAGTCAGACGTTGCCGGCTACCGAATCAATGTTCAGGCAACCGGAGTAATCGTCGGCCCCAAAGACGGGCCTTTCAGCATGCCCAGCGATGTTGCGGTCGGGCGGGATGGCGACCTGTATGTGCTCGATGGAGTTAATCATCGCGTGGTCGTTTTCGATGCCGCAGGCAAGTTCCGTTTCAAATTCGGAAGCCGTGGCGGCGGCCTCGGCCAATTGCTCTTCCCGCTTGGGATTACTACGGTGCCGGACGGAAAAGTTTATGTTGCCGATTCAGGAAACCATCGTTTCCAGGTATTTTCGCCGGATGGAAATCCGCTGAAAGTAGTTCCGTTACCGAGCACTACTTCGGGAGTGCCCCCGGATCCGACAGACGTAACAGTAGATATGGCCCGGGGACA
>JAUVSF010000708.1 GCA_030597245.1 Acidobacteriota bacterium | reverse complement strand
TCCACACTCATCTTCATCTTCCTTTCTTGGAGTACTTCATCAGTATCGAGGCAAAAATCTCAGAGTACCCTGACAAATAGAGATTTCTCGGCTTACTGGGGAAAGTCTTCTTTCCACTTGTGCCGTTCACCCGTATTATCTCCAAGAAGAGACCAGTAAGGAGGTTGGAAAACCATGCACCAGAGATCCTCGGTTTTGAAGAGTCGGCTCCCTTTGGCAGTGAAACTCAGTCTAGGAGCCCTTCTTCTTTCCAGCTGTGTTTATTCGGAACCGATAGAAGTCAAATCCGAGAACCTTCGAATTGAGTTCGACATCCGCTTTTACAGCCGCATCGTATCAATCGATCCCACTTCCGGTGCTTCAAAAGCCCTCAGCTCCTTTTCGCCCACCGAGACGGTAATGATCGAAGGGGAAGAACAAAGGGACTTTATGATCGAAAGCCAACAGTGGACTGAGATTTCCGACTCCATTGGCGAAGGACAAAGACTGTTGCTGGAGGGCAAGAACAGTTTACTGAGAAAGCAGGTCTCAGTCACCACATATTCCTCCTTTCCTAATACAGCTCTTTTTCACGTGACCTACACCAACCTGTCTGACAATCCCTTGACTCTAGAGAGTTGGACAAACAACCATTACCAGTTCAATGCAGATGGAGACTCCGAACCAGGTTTCTGGTCATTCCAGGGGGGCTCTTACGAATCTCGGCCCGATTGGGTACTGCCGGTGGAACCCGGCTTCTCCCAACAGAATTTCCAGGGTATGAACGCCAGTGACTACGGTGGCGGAGTTCCGGTAAGCGACGTCTGGAGGAAAGACATAGGGATAGGGGTTGGACACCTGGCTCTCACGCCGAAGCAGGTTTCGCTTCCAGTTGAACGGCCAGACAGCACGCATGTAACTCTGGGAGTTGTTGGCCAGATCGACCGGACACTTGATCCCGGCGAAAGCTACTCCACGCTTGGAACATTCGTTCACCTTCACGACGGAGATTTCTTCGAGACCCTCTCCACCTAACGCAGCCTGATGACGAGAAGCGGGATCGAATTCCCCTCCATTCCTGAAGAAGCTTACGAGCCGATCTGGTGTGCCTGGGGATACGAGCGCGATTTCAAACTGAGCCAGGTTTATGGGACCTTGCCACAGGTGTGGGAACTGGGGCTTCAGTGGGTCGTCCTGGACGACGGATGGCAGAACGCCGAAGGCGACTGGTATGTACTCGAAGACAAGTTCCCCGGGGGCGAGAAAGGTATGCAAAGGTTCGTGAAGCGCCTCCACGACGAAGGCTTTAAGGCCAAATTATGGTGGGCACCCCTGGCGGTGGATCCGGGTACGGAACTTTCGGAGCAGCACCCTGACTATCTCCTCCTCAATGAGGACGGATCGACTCAGAGAATCAGCTGGTGGGACGCCGACTACCTCTGCCCAGCCTACGCCCCAGTTCAAGAGTACACCGTCGCACTGGTTGAGAAGATCATTGGACAGTGGGGTTACGATGGCCTCAAGATTGACGGCCAGCACTTGAACGGTGCTCCGCCCTGTTACAACGAAGCTCATAATCACCAGTCTCCGGAAGAATCGGTGGAGGCGGTTCCCGAGTTTTTCCGTCTCGTTATGGATGCAGCCACCAGAATCAAACCGAATGCCGTCGTTGAAATCTGTCCGTGCGGAGCTACCTATTCGTTCTTCAGCCTACCTGTGATGAACCAGCCCGTATCTTCCGACCCTGAAAGTTCCTGGCAGATTCGGCTCAAAGGCAAGACCATAAAGGCACTCATGGGACCTCAGGCGCCCTACTACGGCGATCATGTCGAACTGTCCGACGGCGGTACAGACTTTGCGTCGTCAGTCGGTATTGGAGCCGTCGTTGGAACGAAATTCACCTGGCCGATTGGAGCAAAAGAAGGCTCCCGGTATGACTTGACCCCGGAACGGGAAGAGGTGTGGAAGAAATGGCTCGGCATCTACGCAGCCTATCAACTCCCCCTGGGTACCTACCGCGGTGACCTTTACGATCTCGGATTTGACAGGCCGGAAGGGCATGCCATCCAGAAAGGGGATCGGATGTATTACGCATTCTACGCGGATGAATGGAAAGGTGCGCTCTCTCTAAGAGGACTTGCGGCACGGGAATACAACGTCAGAGATTATGTTAACGATCGACCACTGGGGACGGTGACAGGTCCCGAGGCAACCCTCTCAACCGAGTTCGTCAACCACTTGCTGATTGAAGCTGTCCCGGTCGAGTAATGGAAAACCTAACCACCAAATCAAAAAATCACTATTGATCGAGTTGCTGGAGGACGCAACCAACAGGGCACCCTACTACTTACTGCTTACGAGGTCTCGAAGTCTTGGGACTCGCGTTTCGGGGGAGGATGACCTTCCAGGTCGTCACCAAGGAGCTAAGGAAGAAAGCCTATCCAGGGTCTCGATTGCGAGCACGAGCACAAACTAGG
>JAUVSF010000165.1 GCA_030597245.1 Acidobacteriota bacterium | reverse complement strand
CACCGTTTCTATTCTAGCAAACGAGTCCGTCGGCCGGTGTTCAACCGGCCAACTTCTCAGGGCCGTTTACGGAACGAAGAGTTCGACCTCAACTCTTCTGTTCTGTTTCCGTCCTTCGTCCGTACCATTATCACCAATCGGGGCGCTCTCGCCTGAACTCTTCGTCTCGATCCGGTTCTCATCGATACTGTGCTGTTTGACAAGATAGGCTTTCGTCGCCTCGGCACGCTTCATTCCGACCTTGACGTTTGCCTCTTCGCTACCCTTATCATCCGTATGGCCGGTGATGCGGGCTCTGAGCTGAGGGTTCTGCTGCAGCTTGAGAGCAATCTCATCAAGTTGAGCTTTGGCCTTGTTGTCGGGACGCAGTTTATCCATCGGAATGATGATCTTCTCGACAACGGTGAAGGACTTTGTATCGCTAGCCGAAGCACCACGGTCATCTGAAGTAGTTACCGTCACACTGTGGCTTCCGCCGGCCATTCCAGCCGTGTTGATTGTGATCTGACTCCCTGTTTCCGAACGGCTCTGGCCATCCACCTTCCACGCATAGGTGATAGGATCATTCTCAGGATCAGTCGCACTTGCAGTCGCAACAACCTTTTCACCGGCGAACACCTCATTCTTGCTCAGACTCAGGCCAAGCGTAATGGCCAGGTTCGGGCGCAAAGTGATGGTGACAGCGAACTCACAGCTGGCACTCATGTCGTCAACATCCGTGACTGTGACACGCACCTTGTGCTGCCCGACTGATCGACCCGCGCTGCCGAATTCAAACTCGGTTCTGTTGTTAGTCACCGCCTGTCCATCTACCGTCCAAGCGTATGTAAGGGGATCGTTGTTCGGGTCTGAGGCCGTACTGCTCAGCGTTATGGACTGGCCTTCAGTCACAGTTGCGCTGCCGGATCCGCAAGAGATCGTCGGCGGCATTTTGCGTTTTTCAACCGTGATGTCTTCCGAACAGGAGGCGATCTTTTCACCGTCGCTCACCTCGACCATTACACTGTAACGTCCAGGATCCAGACCCGATGTGTCCAGCGTCGCCGAGTCATCCTGCTGGGTCAATGCACCGCCACTGGCCTTCCACGTCATGGTGAGGACATCGTCATCCGGGTCAAAGACTTCCGCATTAACAGTTGTGCTATCACCCTCAATGACAGTTGTTGAAGTGGCACTGCATTCTATTGTCGGAGGTTCGTTGATCTTCCGGTTTAAAGCGGCCTGAAAGTAGAATCCGACGGAGCCTGATTCTTGAATGGCTGAAGGCTGAAAGAACTTGTAGCTTACCGCAGCAGAAGCCACAATCCACCGGGATGGGTAGAGTCTGACACCACCATAGAACTCGATCGGAGACCTAGCATTAACGAACCAAAGGTCCCCTTTGTCACCATAGAACTGGCTTCCAACAACTTCAGCAATCACAGACGCTTTCTTGGTACCCAGCGGTATCTCGAACCCTGTCCCCCAATTGAATCGATTCTGCCTCTTCACGCCGGCTAAGTCGCCGGCGAATAGAATGCCGGCGTTTCCAGTCCAGGTCGCGCCGCCGCCCAGATTCTTGGAGGCAATGAAGTCGAAGCCACCATCGCTTTTCCCGGAGGTCAACCCCCGAAGCTTATGCTGCCGATTGTCCGTCATGTGGAGTCGGAATATCGGTTGAACGGCGAGGCCAAACGGAGACCCTGACCTCTCGGACATAAGGTTTATTTTGAGGCCCAGGGTGAGATCCCCAGTGCCGTCCCCGAACCCGACGTCCATGTAAGGCGAGTCGTTGTAATAAGCAATAGTCCCATCCTTAAGACGAGCCGGTTGCAGCGGATCACCAGGGGCGATCTTGTAAAGCATGACGTCGCCGGCGCTCACTCTCTTATAGGCCTCATACGACGCAAAGAACTCAAGTCGTTTGAAGAGTCCTACCGACAAGGCCAGAGGGAAGACTGTAAATTGCAGATCGCCAGGATCTCGGTTAAACCTATGTGCAGCGAAACTGATGCTGAATTCCCCTTGTCGCAGTGTCTCGGCAACGTACAGGTTGAACAAACCGGTACTCCCTTTGTGGGTGGGGGTGAGCCGCTTAATCTTATCCCTGTCTTGAGCAAATCCCGTGGTCACAATGACCAATATGATCGTCAAGATTACTAACGCGTGTTTAGGCCGAAGCATACATAACCTCCTCGATTGCCGTTGAGCATGACTACATTTGACAGCGGATTCTCTCTAAAACAATACTCAACACTAAGCTTCGCACTCTTCAGTGCTCATATTCGTTTCTCTATTTACAGGAAACCTCTGGTGGAAATCAACAAGGCCCCAGACTTTTTCGCTCTATCTGTATCGAAATGTCCGCAACGTTTGCGCCGCTCTTACAAAGGACCCCAATCAACGCTATGATTGTCAACCACACCTGTGGCACACACTCGGAGTATATCATTCCCCCCCATAGTGACTGGAATGTTCTCTGAGTTCAGATTCTGGCACAATGTTTGAAACCGGATAAACATAGTGATTGAAAGGAGTTGAATGACAAACCTACCGCCTGTGCAGTCAGAAGAAATCAACGGCAGCTCACCTGAGCCGCCCGCAGGCGTGGCCGGCGGATTCCTGGCAATCCTGGAAGTTGCCCTGGTCGCTACCGCAGGCTTCATCGTTGTGCCTTTGGTGCTGGCCCTCTTCGGGGTTTCCCCACACAGCATTTTAAACAACCCCACGAACATGGTAGTTCTGTTGGTGTCCGAAGCAACCTTGACACTGTTGCTGATTCGGCTCCTGATGGCACTCCGTGGAGAGGCTCCAAGCAAGATAGGCTGGTCTTGCTCCGACGTGCTGAGAGAGGCTGGAATTGGGCTACTCGCCATCCCGGTACTTTTTGCTGTGACTTTCTCAGTCAAAGTGAGCTTCCAAGTCTTCTTTCCTTACTGGGCCACTGTTCATAACCCTCTCCTCGAGCTGATCAAGACTGATCGGGATTTGGCACTCTTTGTGGTTGCCAGTATCTATGCCGGTGGACTCAAGGAGGAGGTCCAAAGAGCTTTTGTACTCACGCGTTTCAAAGAATCATTGGGAGGGATATATATAGGACTCTTTCTCTGGAGCCTCTTTTTTGGATATGGTCACGCGATCCAGGGGATCGACAACGCCGTAGGAGCAGGCATTCTCGGTCTGCTATTCGGTCTGCTCTTCATCTGGAGAAGGACGCTGACAGCTCCGATCGTAGCCCACACCCTGTACGACGTCCTGACTCTAGTCCTCTACAGGTTCTCGATAATGTCGAGTTGATTCATCTGGTCGATAGCCTTCTGAGCTGCCTGGCTTTCAGCTTGCTTCTTTGACCTTCCTTCCCCTTCAGCCAGCGTCTTCCCGTGCACTGAAACTCCAACGAAGAATGTCTTCTCGTGGTCAGGTCCACTCTCCCTGATCACCTCGTACTGTGGAGAGGGGAAGCCACGACGATGAAGCTCCTCCTGTAGACTTGACTTGGAATCCTGTAATTCCAGTTCGCCTCGGGCCAGCAACTCAGCCTGCGGCCGGAACTGCTCCTCAATTAAGGTGCGCACAGCTTCCAGGCCCGAATCAAGATAGATTGAGGCCAGCAGGCTCTCAAAAAGGTCAGCCAGGATCGCCCGCTTCTCACGCCCTCCGGTCTTCTCCTCACCCTTACTCAGTTTGAGATACTTACCGAGTTCCAGCCGAGCCGAAATGGAAGCCAGCTGGGAAGTGGATACGAGATGAGCCCTGATCTTGGTAAGTTCGCCCTCCGTCAGATTGGGATCAGATGTGCACAGGAAGTCACTGACAACGAACCCGAGGATCGAATCACCCAGAAACTCAAGAGCCTCATAATGGGGAATCACGGTCTGATTCGCGTCTCCTGCCTCATGACTATACGACTTGTGGGTTAGAGCTCGGTCCAGGAGCCCGGGATCATTGAAGCGATACCCGAGCCCTGATTCCAACTCACCCAGAAGTTGGCGCCGCGACGCATCCATGGAAACACTGCCGCTCTGTGGGTTTCGACCCTCCGGCAAGTTCAGGATCAGGTTACGAAGTGCTCTCCACAAAGTACTAACTCATGTACGAATAATGATACCCGGGTTCGCTATGCTTCTTCCGAAGGACCACCTGTCGGAGGATCCGGGACTGCCGGCAGATCGCCGGAAGGCTTGCCTTGAGGCATCTGTTGTTGCATTTCCTGCTGCTGAAGCTCTTGGATCAACTGGGCTTTTTCCTGCTGATTTGCCACCATGGACTCTTCCAGCTCGACTGAGGCCTGTGTGATGATCTCCTGGACACTTTTCTCTGCCCACTCTGAGTCGGGCATCGCCTCCTTAACGACCGAAAGCACGTCCTCCAACTGCCCCTGTGCGGGTTGCGACGCCACCCCACCAATGGCAACCGCTCTCCCATAGGCCATCAGCGCACCGCCGGCGTTATTGGAGTTGCGCTCGGCAAACCCAAGTCGGAAACAGGCATAGTCATGCCTGGGATCATAACGAAGGGCACTCTGGAGGTACTCGATGGAAGTCCTTAGATTGAGATCCTCGGTTCGATTCTCAGTACGAGACACCCGGCTCAAGTAGGCCCGGCCCAATGCATAGTTGGCATCGGCCTCGAGCTGGTAGAGCTGGTCAACCCACTGATTCGCCGATACACCGGCCGGCTTCCTAACTTGATCAATCATCTCAAGAGACCTGGTGGCTCTGTCAATGGCTTGTGCCGCCTGCCCACTCTCTGCATAGAAGAAGCCTAATTGAGCCAGAAGGTCCGGTGAATCAGGAAGCTCCTCCAGTGCTTCTTCCGCGTGGACGACAAAGTTCTCCATATCACCTAGCTGGTAGAAATTCCTGGCGATGATGTAATGAGCATTTGCGGTCAATCCGCTATCCGGGTAATTCTGTAGAAAACTCTCCGCGAGCCCCGCTTTTTCGGCCAATCTGGTTGACCGCTCAACCAGTTGCCACGCTTCCCACTCCTCGGGTGTCCTGGCCTGGCCTACCACCCTGGGAGGCTTCACCGGCTCATTCGGCAAAACACCATCGGGTGCTTGTCCCTCCTGTGGCGGAGGCATTTCCTGCTGAAGGCCACCAGCTAACGTAGTGGTCATCAATCCCACAACCAGCACCGCAGCATTGAGGAAGCCTCTGATTCTCAACATGACAACTCCTCCAACCTGGTATTCAATCATCTATCCGGCAGCTGAGCCAACGATTCCTCGGCTGTCTCCCTGGCACCTCTCAGGTCACCTTCAAGCTGCAGCACTTCTTCAAACTTGGCTCTCGCCGCCTCGTAATCTCCTTCATGAGCAAGAATCCTGCCAATCCGAACCATTGACACGGCGCGAATCCAGGCTTCTGCCACTTCCGCCTGTTCCACTTTGACATATTGATCGAGCGAGTCTCTATAACGCCCTTGCTGAGCAGCGATCTGCGCCAGGTAGAAATGCGCGTTTGCGTTACCGGGATCGGTTTCCAGTAAAGTCATTAACCTGGCCTCCGCCTCAGCATAACGCTTTAGGGCGATCAACTCCCCGGCTTCTTTCAGATAACTTCTCATCTGGTCTTCATGTTCACGTGCGGCCTGGGCCTTCGCTTGATCCTCAGCAAGCTGAGCTGCGCGCTTTTCCTGCTCTTCTAAGTACTGCCTCTCGTTCTCGGCAATCATCTCAGCGTCTTTCTCGACCTCAGATACCGAGATATCACTGAAGATCGTCTCGAGGTAAGTAGGAAGAGAGAGCTCAGGTGACTGCTCGTAGGCCTCGAGAGCCCGCCAAAGATAGGGCACGAAGATCAGTCCCCGCCGAAACAACTCGACCTGATTTTTCTGGAGATCTTCCACAGGATGCAAGCGGTCCAGAATCGCTTCGATCAATGACTCCCCCACGATAAGAAGGTATCGGTCTCTAAAGTCTGCACCAAGCCGCGGTTGGTCATGGGCCATCGAAAGAAGCTGCTTGCTCTTCAATATAGTCCCGCCGTATTTCTCAACGAGCGGATCGACGAGAAAGTGGAGGTACTCGTGCTGCAGCTGAACGAAATTCGAAGCCGGGTCATCGGCGGGGCCAACGACGATGTAGTAGATACGCTCCAGGTTCCGGGCATTGACAACGTCCTGGTAGCCGAGCAAATCCGGCATCAGCACGATCTGTCGATCGAGCACTATCCGAGCCGGAATTCGAAAGTAGTCAAGAGTCTGGCGAATCACGTCTTTAACGACAGGCCGGTACATCTCCAACTCAGCGTCATAATCAGCTCTGTAACGCATCCACATCTGTTCCACGCCGGCCTCTCGGTAAAAGGAGGACAACAATTCCTCGAATCCGACAATCCTTTGGACGTCATCTGGAATGTGGGGAGCGTCCGCACGCAACCTGAATTCCGGCGGCCCACTCAGCATCAGCGCCAAGGAAGTATAGGCCGAATGAGCCATCGGTTTACGCCGGAACGAATGGGTCGTGTAGAACACTCTTAGCCTGGACACGAGTTCTCGAGGCGCTTGCTTCAACTCGTCTCGGACAGCGAGGCGGACAACCGACATTTCCTTTCCAGGGATCTCATAACTGAACCCTGCAGCGTTAATCGCAGCCATAACGGTGAACAGCCGGACGTCGCTCCGAAGGTCAATGTTGACGACATCTTCAAGTCGGTCACGTTTCTGAATTGGATTCACAGCAGTCCGGCTTTCCTGAGCAAATATCGGCAGCGTGACTGCCACAAACAGGACCATACAAACCAGGCTCGCGAGGGTGATTAACGAGGGAGAGGCAGCTTTGGCGTGACAATTCTGACAATCCATTTGGTAAGGAGGCATCTTATCGCAAAACGGGAACTGGAGACTCGGAATAAGCAAGTGCGGGGGCATGAGACGGTGAACGACGAACGATGAGCGTCCTAACCGGGACAATTCGTAAGCTCACCACCAAGGCACCAGGAACACCAAGAAGCACCAAGACCGTCTTTCCTTTGCGCTCTTGCTGAGTTCATCACTACCTGCGAGCTGAAACATCCGAAGGCGACGTCTTGCCTGACGAGGGATCGGGAGGAGTTGCCGGCCTGTTCCCGGTCGGGTTCAGCGCTTGGTTATGCCCCTATTGAGATGCGTCTCGACGCAACTCCTGGGCGACCGTCAGATAATAGTTGCGGCCCGTCGCTGTGAGGAGTTGGTCAGCTAGTATTTCAAGCGCAACAGCTTTGAGCAGCTTCGGGTCTCTGGCTTTCGGGTCCAAAGCGATCAGGTGATCGCAGAGCTGTGCGCACCACTGGACGTCGCCTTCGTCCAGAGCTTGACGGGCGCGAGTTGCGAGTTGCTTAACACCTCCGGCGAGGGAGGCTATGCGTTTTGCTTCTTCGGCCGGGGGCAATGAAAAGAGATGCGTCGGATTCCCGTCGAACCAGCCCATCGTGCCGGAGAAAATAGCGCGTACTCCCCATTCGACATTGCCGTAGAATTCCCGGAGGTAGTCCTTGGACGCCAGCTCAGGTGGCAGTTTCACCTGATGCACAAGTTCGTTGGGAGCAAGGCCTTTGTTCACACCCGCGATGGTTGCGTTGAACACGTACTCGATCGCGTCGCGATAATTTGTCAGGACCTCGGTCGTTTCCT
Source organism: Acidobacteriota bacterium (assembly GCA_030597245.1). Classification (GTDB taxonomy): domain Bacteria; phylum Acidobacteriota; class UBA6911; order RPQK01; family JAPXNP01; genus JAUWTT01. The sequence goes on along the minus strand of JAUVSF010000165.1, from coordinate 1,400 downwards.
CTTCGCCGATCAGTGGGAGCGTGTGCCCCGGTACGGCGTGGATGGGTTTCTCAGCAAGCATCATGTCGAGACTGTGGATCCATTTTCGGACGTCCCGATATCCCGTTCCGCGGATCGGGTAGAGGTTTGGCCAAGAGCGGTAGAAGTTGTCGCCTGTGAATACCACGCGTTCCGCAGGAAACCAGACGTAGAGTTGATCCGACGTCTCTCCGGGCGCGGCAACTAATTCCAGCTTCAGGCCCGCCACCTCAATCTTCTTTCGCCCTTCACTGAACCTCTCAGTTGGCGTCACAGATCCGCCGGCAAAGACATTTTGATCCTTGGGCGGGTAGACTGCCGGAGCGATGCCATTGTTGATACGTTTCTCCGGCGGGAGCAGGAATCCTCCTTGCCTCGCGCCGCGCAATCGATTAATGGTAATGCCCGCAGCCCTGAAGGCCACGCCTTCGGTGTTGAAGGGCTCGCGCCCGTATATTCGGGGTTTGGACTGCTTTCCGCCAGCCTCAACGAACACCGAAGTCCCGCCGGTGTGGTCTCCATGACCGTGGGTCAGGATGATGCCCGCCACAGGCAGGTCAGCGATTTTCCGAAACTCATCCAATACTGCCTCCGCGTGCTTGGGGAACATTCCGGTGTCCACGATCGCCACACCGTCTTGACCAACGATCATCGAAATGTTGGCCGGACTGTAACCCGTGGCGCAATACACAGACTCCGAGACACGTGTGATCTGAGGTCTTAGTTGTTCGGAGCGTGCCTTTAGGAGCTTTGTGGCATCGCTTTCTTCGCCGAATACGGACGTGAAACCAAGCAGCAAGAAAACGCCTGTTACGACTGTCGAGTATCGCATTGTTGTAACGTCCTCCGAGTTTAGGGCCTAACGTCCAGCATCAGCGGCGGCCGTGGAGCGGCCGTCCGACTCCATGCTGTTGTTATGCAGCCGCGTTCCTCTTTATCCCTGAGGCCATGGAAGATACCTTGGCACTTCCTCACAATAATGCTCGTATTCTGACCCGAATATCCGTTCTAAGTGTTCTTCCTCTGTCCGTACCATCATATGGGCCATTGCGCCGTATATCAGAATCCATCCCAAGCCATATATAGATGGCCATAAGAGCGCAAATCCGATGACCACCAGGCTGTAAGCGACAACCTGAGGATTCCTGCTGTATCGATAGAAGCCTGAACGATACAGACTTCCAGTCTGCTGACCCAAGGCTTTGCGTAACCCCAGGCTGATCATTGACCAGAGTGTGACCACTATGCCAATAGAAAGGATGCCGAACCCAACTGCACTATGGAATTCGTTGTCCGGAAGAGATGGAAGAGCTGGCCATCTTGCGGGAAGGAAGGTATAGGAGAGATTCGCATGAAGAGCAAAGACAAGACACTCGAGTGAT